>JAEUMM010000231.1 GCA_016792645.1 Alphaproteobacteria bacterium
TGACCGATCGTCCGCTCCACTTGATCGTTCGTCCAAGGAGGTCCGTTTGGACGTTTTGTCAGACGTATTGCGCGCCGTCCGCTTAACCGGTGCGATCTATTTCGACATGAACGCGCGCGCACCGTGGGTGGCCGAGTCGCCGGCGACGGCGACGATCTGCGCCAAGGTCATGCCCGACTTCGAACGCGTGATCTCGTTCCACATCATGCTGGACGGCGTTTGCTACGCCCAGCTTGCCGACGAGTCCGAACCGCCGATCAAGCTCGAATCCGGCGACGCCGTGATCTTCGTGCGCGGCGAAGCGCACGTCATGGCGAGCGAACAAGGCACCCGCTCGCGCCCCGACATGGACATCTATTTCAAACCCAACGACCGCCCCCTGCCCTTCGTGTTCGACCAAGTCGGCGGCGACGGCGAGAAGGCGCGTTTCGTTTGCGGCTATCTCGGCTGCGACGCGCTGCCGTTCAACCCGATCCTCGACGCGCTGCCGCACATCATGCACATCAGGAGTTCAAGCTCGAGCGGCAGACTCATCCACGAACTCATCCGCACCGCGCTGAAAGAAAGCCAAAGCCCCCGCGCCGGCGGCGAGACGATCCTCTCCAAACTCAGCGAGCTGATGTTCCTGCAGGCGATCCGCGACCACATCGAAACGATGACGGATGCATCGAAGGGCTGGCTCTCAGGCCTGCGCGACCGCCACGTCGGCGCCGCGTTGTCGCTCATGCACGGACGCCCGGCGCAAGATTGGACGCTCGACTCGCTGGCAAAGGAAGTAGGCCAATCCCGCTCGGCCTTCGCCGAACGCTTCGCCGACGTCATGGGCGTGCCGGCGATGCAGTATCTGGGCAACTGGCGTCTGCAACTCGCCGCCCGCGCGCTGGAGCGCCAAGGCACCAGCGTCGCGCAAGCCGCGGCCGAAGTCGGCTACGAATCCGAAGCCGCCTTCAACCGCGCCTTCAAACGCCTCGTCGGCGTGCCACCGGGAGCCTGGCGCCGCAACCGATCGGCCGCGGCGCGCCCCGGCGCTTAGTTAAACGCGTACCGCCCGACCAGCTGGAACACCGGTCCCGACTTCTCGCTCTCAAGCTCGAACTCGTCGAGATTGTCGATGTCGCCGGACGTCTGGTCTGCCAGCGTATCCCACTTGAAGAACGTCTCGTCCTTTGATGAATCGAGCAGGTTGCTGCCCGTCAAACGCAGCACGAAGTTTTCGCCGAACCGGTGCTCGATAAATACTTCCAGGTCAGCGCCGTAGGTCGTGGCGACAGTCTCGCCGAAGATGCGGTTGAACTGTCCGCCTTGCTTGCGATAGGACGCGCCGAGAGCCGAATTCAAAGACGGCAGGTCTTGGATGAAACCGACGTTGAAAACATATTCGGCCTGATCGTTGAAACGACGCTTCTCGCCCGTCACCGGATCGGTGATCTCGCTGTCGAGCCACGAGTAGTTCAGGAACACGCCCGTGTCTTCCAAACCGACGAACGTCAGCGGCGTCGACAGATCGAATTCGATGCCCATCACCGTACCGTCGCCGATATTGTCCGGCGTAAAGACGAAGCCGTCACCCGTCGACGAAACGACGCCGGTGTTGGTCAGTTCGATGCGGTCCTTGACGTCGCGATAGAAGAAGTTGACGCCGACCACGCCCTGCCGGCCCAAACGCCGCTCATAGCTAATGTCGAAGCCCCAGGCATTTTCCGGATCCAAATCCGGATTGCCGATCAGGTCATTGTCCTCCGTCGGCTCTTCCTCAAGCAACGCCGGCGCCAAAGCGTCGAAGTTGGGACGCCGCACCGTGCGCGCAACCGACGCCCGGAAACGATCGTCATCGGTCAGGTTGTAAAGCGCGTGTGCGGACGGCAGGACGAACGAGAAGTCGTTCTCGAACGTACCGTTCTCGTCCTTGATCTCAACTTCCGTTGTCTCGTACCGAACGCCGGCTTCCCAGCGGAACGCCCCCGTCTCGCCGCGCACCAGCGCGTAAGGGTCGAGGCGCACCTCGTCGATGCCGTAGGCCTGGCCCGGCTCCGGCGGTTCGGGCGGTGGGAACACGGTGCCGCCGGCGTTCTCCGCCACGACGATCGTTGTATCGCGCGTCTTGTTGGTGAAGTCCGCGCCGAACTTGAATTTGAAAGTCTCGAATTCGAACGTCTGCGCTAAGGTCGCGAAGAACTCTTCGTCCAGCTGATCGGTGAACTCGCGAGCTCCCTCCGACTCCTCGATCGCGCCGCCATCGTAAGAGTCGACAAGTTCCGTCGACACGAACTCGTCCTTGAACGAAGCAAACCCGGCCTTCAGCAAAGCCTCGCCGCCGAGCAAGGGCACTTCAAGCTTGGCGCGCGCCGTAAAGTTCTCCTGGAAGATATCTTCGAACTGATCCGACGTTTCCGAGAGATCGCCGATGTCGATGCTGGTCTCATCGCCGTACTCGCGCGAATGCTCGGTTTCGGTCCGGTCCGTGCGCACATAAACGCCGGAGATATCCAGTTTCCCGCCCAAGAACGGCCGCACCAGTGATCCGTTGAAAGAATAGTCTGTACCGTCGCGAACGTCCGACTGGTCCTCACGGTTGTCGAATTCCAGAACGCCCGCGTCAGGCTCGAAGCGGAGGCTCTTCTTATCCTTCGGGTTGTGACGCCCTTGGATGTTGGCGCCGATCAAAACGCGCGCATCGCCGATCGGCGCCCCGACCACGCCGCCCACGACAGGCTTCAGATCGTGGTCGTTGAAGTAGAGACCGCCCGCCTTCACATACCCGCCGTCCAGCGAATAGGCGTCGCGCAGGATGATGTTGATCGCGCCCGCCAACGCGTCGCCGCTGCGGTCGGCCGATGAACTGCGCACGATCTCCACACGCTCGATCAACTCGGCCGGAATACGATCGACGAAGAACGAGCGGTCGACGCCCGAACCCGGCACCTTCTCGCCGTTGATCATGATCTGCGTATAGCCCGGATCCAGGCCGCGCAAGCGCACGCCGTCATATTCGCCGATATCCGACTGGAACGTCGCGCTCGGCACGCGCTTCAGTGCGTCGCCGACGGTCAGCGGTTCGAACTTCTGAAAATAATCCAGGCCATACTTAATCACCGGCGCCGTGTCGTGCGAGCGATTGCGATAAGCCGTACCGTAAACGACGACCTTCTCGGCAGGCGTCGGCGTCTTGTCGTCTTCGTTCTGCGCATTCTGTGCCGGTGCCGCATCACCCGTGTCTTGGGCTGCAACATTACCGACACATGACAATGCTACGACCACGCCCGCGATGCTCTGCAACAGCAACGACTTCCGATTGAACCGCATGTTCCCCACACCCCAAGTGATGATGCGTCTTGGGGTAGAGGCGAACGACAAAGGTTTGATGACGGGATTTTGCGCGATGCATGACAGCGAGGAAAAACGCGGCGCGGCGTGTGCGATTTGCACACCCGTTGCGCCGGCGTAGGGGACACGATGCGAATCTTATTCACGGCGGTGCTGGTGTTGATCGCCGCGCAGGCGAACACCGCCGTTCCAACTCCCGCGACTGTGCCGGCGGCGCGCGAAACCACGCCGGTCGAAGTCGTCCCCGAACCCGGCCAACAGGGCAAGATCGACGCAGCCGACGATCCCGTCATCATCGTGGGCGAAACGCCCGCCGGCACGCGCGTCATCGGAACCAACAAAAAAGGCGGCCTCTATGTCTACGATCTCGACGGCAAGGTGACGCAATCCGCCCCCGGCGGTCTGCCCAACAACGTCGACATGCGCGCCGCCTTTCCGTGGCCGGAAGGCGCCGCCCCCATCGTCGCCACCAGCGACCGCATCGACAACACCATCGCGATCTACCGCTTCGACCCCAAGACCAAGATGCTCGACCCCAAGGCCCGCGCACGCATCCCATCCGGCTTCGTCGAGGTCTACGGCATCACGCTCGGCCGCCTCGGCCCCGATTTTGTCGTCGTCGCAACAAGCAAAGAAGGCGAGGTCGCACAGTGGACGCTAAGCAACAGCGGCGCTGACCTCGCGGCCACGCGCACCCGCAGCTTCGCGCTGGGCTCCATCGCCGAGGGCTGCGTCGTCGACGACGAAGCGGGCGTGATCTACATCTCGCAGGAACTCGTCGGCCTGTGGCGCGTGGCACTCGATCCCGCCAAAGGCGATCAGACGGTGCTCGTCGACGGCGTCGGCGGAAGGGGCAACCTTGCCGCAGACGTGGAAGGCGTCACCATTTGGCGAGCGCCTGACGGCGGTGGCTACCTGGTCGTTTCCGCGCAGGGCCAATCGCGCTTCAACGTCTATGACCGCACGGGCGCCAACGCCTACCGCGGCACCTTCGCCATCGCGGCCAGCGCCGACGGCACGGTCGACGCCGTCACCACCACCGATGGCCTCGACGCCTCGAGCGCGCCGCTCGGCCCCGCCTTTCCGCGCGGCATCTTGGTGGTCCAGGACGACGTGAACACCCTCCCCGACGCCGCCCAGAACTTCAAATATGTCTCCTGGGCCGACGTCGAAGCGGCCCTGGGCCTCAGGCAAAATGACTGATCTAGGTCAACGTCCGAACCCCATCGCCGCGGTAGCAATGATCGCGTCAGAAATGGGGTCCACTCATGAAAATCCTCCTCCTCTACGGCACGACGGAAGGCCAAACGCGCAAGATCGCAGAGTTCGTCGCCAAGCGTCTGCGTGATATCGGCGACGCCGTCACGCTCATCGACGCGACCGGCGACACGACTCTGGTCGATCTGCGCGCTTACGACGCCGCAGTCATCGCGGCCTCTCTGCACGCCGGCCAATATCAGAATCCCGTCGTTCACTTCGCGCGCGTGAACCACGCGTGGCTGAACATGATGCCGACGGCATTCATCTCCGTGTCGCTGTCCGCGGCAGGTACGGATCCCGAAGACTTGAAGGGCATCGCCGACTGCGCCGAACGCTTCAAGGCCGAAACCGGATGGACGACGCCGACGGTCCACCAAGTCGCTGGCGCCTTCCGCTTCACCGAATACGATTTCTTCAAGCGCTGGGTGCTGAAACTCATCGCCTGGGAAAAGGGCGTGAAGGTCGAACCCGGCAAAGACGTCGAGTTCACCAATTGGGACGCCCTCGCCGCAACGGTCGACGCCATGCGCGCCCGCTTCGCGGGCATGACGCCCCGGGCGTAGGGTCCATGGCTCGCTCGATCATCATCATCGGTGCCGGCATCGGCGGCTTGTCGGCAGGCTGCTACGCCGCGATGAACGGCTACAATGTCCGCATCCTGGAATCCCACGCGCGTCCCGGCGGTCTCTGCACCGCATGGACGCGCCACGGCTATACCTTCGACGGCTGCATCCACAATCTCGCCGGCTCGACCCGCGAAAGCGGTTTCTATCCCGTTTTCGAAGAGCTCGGAATCCTCCCCGCGACGCCGATGCATGCCTACCGGGAACTCATCCAGGTCGAGCGTCCCGACGGCCCGCCGCTCACGCTCTACACGGACCTCGATCGCCTCGAAGCTCATTTGCAGACGCTGTTTCCCAAAGACGGCGCCGCGACTCGAGAGCTGATCGCCGACGCCAAGCGCTTTGCCCATTTCGACATCATGGGTCTAAGCGCGCGGCCGTGGACCGAGCGCATCGGTCTCATCGGCGCACTGCCGTTGCTCGTGAAGTACGGCCGGCTGACCATGGACGAATTCGCGAAGCGCTTCACCGATCCCTTCCTTCGTCGCGTGTTTCCGACCCTGATCTACGACTGGCCGCAGCAATCGATGCTGATCTTTCTGACCTTCCTTGGCCGTTGCAGCATCGGTGATCTGGGCTGGCCGATGGGTGGATCGGGCGAATTTGCCAACCGCATCGCCAAGCGTTTTCACGATCTCGGCGGCACGATCCGCTATCACGCCAAAGCTCAGTCCATCCTCGTCGAGAACGGCCGCGCCGTCGGCGTAAAACTGGCGGACGGCACCGAAGAGCGCGCCGACATCGTCGTCTCCAACGCCTACGGTCACACCACCATCTTCGGAATGTTGAACGGCCGCTACACGAGCCCGGCGATCCGCGACTACTACGCCCATCCCGAGGATCGCTGCGAAATGGGTATCCACGTCTCGCTCGGCGTCGCGCGCGATCTGAGGGAGGAACCACACGCACTCATCCTGCCGTTCGACAAGCCGATCGAGATCGCCGGCGAGATGCGCGACCGGTTCTACCTGCAGCTGTTCGGCTTCGACCCAAGCCTTGCGCCGAAAGGCGGCGGCGTCATCCGCGCCTTGTTCGCCACCTCTTATCGACGGTGGGAAGAACTGGCCGCCGACCCGACCGCCTACCAAGCCGAAAAACAGCGCATAGCCGACGCCGTGGTCGCGCAACTGGAGCCGCGCTTCCCGGGCATCACCCGTCAAGTGGAAGCCGTCGACGTCGCCACGCCGATCACCACCCAGCGCTTCACCGGCAACGCACAAGGCTTCAAAGCGTCCGTCGTCGCCATCTTCCTCGGCATGATCTTCGGCCGCACGCTGAGCCAGACGTTGCCGGGCCTCGCGAACTTTTACATGGTCGGACAATGGGCCGGCGGCGGAGGTGTCTCCGGCGCAGCCGCGATGGGCCGCAACGTCGCACGGGCCATCTGCAACGGCGACCACCGCGCGTTTGTCACCTCGAAGGCGGACGTCGCGCTAAGCGCAACCGAACGCGCAAAGGTCGCCGCTTAGTAACCCGGCGTTTGCGGTCGTGAATCGCCTGAGCCTTCCGGCTTCTTCTTCGTCTCTTTCGGCGCGGTCCGCGGTGCGGTGACGTTCGGCGAATGCCCCAACTCGCGCAGCGAAACCATGCTGTTGCGGTTGCGGTCGCATAGCTCGAACATCGTGCGCCAGCCCGAGCCGAATTCCTTCTCGTCGATCCGGCCGTCGGCGTTCCAGTCTCTGACCGGCGACGCGCCCACGT
>JAEUMM010000089.1 GCA_016792645.1 Alphaproteobacteria bacterium
TGGCCGTCAATCGCGCCAGATGTCTTCTAGGCGGCGGGCTTCATTTTGCGGCGGTCGGCCATGGCGTCGGCCAGCGAGTGCTGTTCCAGGATCTTGGCCGTCGAATTGCGCACGTCGATCAGCGCCTTGCGGATCGCGCACGTCGCCTCGTCCGTGCAGTCGTCGCAGCGGCGGTAGGCGGTGCGGCTGGCGCACGGGCTGAGCGCCAAGGGGCCGTCGATGACGCGGATGATTTCGGCGAAGTCGATGTCTTTGGGTTCGCGGCCGAGTTGATAGCCGCCGTGGCGGCCGCGCACGCTGTGGACCAGGCCGCGCCGTTTCAGCTCCAGCAGGATCTGCTCCAGGAACTTGCGCGGGACGGCCGCGCCTTCGGCGATGTCGGCGATCTGTTGCGGTTCGGCGATGGGCTTTGCGGCCAGGTGCAACATGGCGCGCAACGCGTATCTGGCCTTTTGTGACAGCATGTTCTTGATCTAGATCGGTTCGGTCGAGATTTCCACAGTACCATGTGAAATTCGTTACCGGCAGATGTCAGCGGCGCGTGGTTAAGTCGCAGACAAGCCCGCGGAGCGGGGGCGCGGCGATCGGATTGTTGATCGCCGCGCTTACCCTATTTCGCCTGGGTTAGTGGTGGTGGTCCGCGGACGCCGAGCGCTGCCTCACGATTACCGTCACCTCGACTTCGCCGCTTTTTTCGAAGGTGAGCTTTACGGGGACAGTGTCGCCGACGACGAACGGCTTGTTGATGTCCATGAACATCAGATGGGTACCATTCTCGCTGAGCGCGACCGAGCCGCCGGCGGGAACGGCGATGTCCTTCACGGGACGCATCTTCATCGTTTTGCCGTCCATCGACATTTCGTGAAGTTCGACGCGGCCTGCGCGCGAGCTTGAGGCGCTGAGCAGGCGGTCGTCTGCGGTCGCACCGTTCGCGACGGTGAAGAAGCCGGCGGCGACTTTGGCGCCCTTCGGCGTCGGCGCGGCCCAGGCGTCGGCCACGGCGATGGTCGGTTGCGGTGCGGCCGGCGCGGGCGCCGCGACGTCCGCGGCCGGCGGGGCCATCGCTGTCTTTTCGCCGTCGCTGAGCCCTAAGGTTTGGCAGCCCGTCAGCAACACGAGGCCAAGGGCGGGCAGGATGCGTTTCATGTCGGTCTCTCCAAATGGTTTCGCGAATCTGCCACGGGCGTTTGCTACGCGGCACGTGACGCGCCGCCTTTGTCCCCAGTTTCGTAACGTCGCGAACCACGGCTTTTCGCGGCGCGGGTTCGCGCTTATGACGATGCACGCACAGTGATCGGAGCGCGCGTCTCATGAAAGCCTATGTCGTTGAAGCCTTCGGGCCGCCGGAAGCGATTGCGTTTCAGGATGTTGCGGTGGGTGAATTGCCGAAGGGGCATGTGCGGCTGCGTGTACGGGCCTCGGGTGCGAGCTTGCTCGATGCGTTGATCGCAGCGGGGAGATATCAGGTGAAGCCGCCGTTGCCGTTTTCACCCGGGTCGGAATTCGCCGGCGAGATCGAAGCGGTCGCGGCGGATGTCACGACGCTGAAGGTCGGGCAGCGCGTGATGGCGGGCGGATTCACCGGTGGGTTTTCGCAAACGGCTGTCGTGCCAGCGATTGCCGCCGTTCCAATTCCGGATGCGATGAGTTTCGAAACCGCCGCGGGATTTCACACGAACTACATGACGGCGCTGCATGCGTTTCGTCAGCGCGCGGAGTTGAAGGCGGGCGAGACGCTGCTGGTGCTGGGCGCGGGCGGCGGCGTCGGGTCGGCCGGGATCGAGGTTGCGAAGATCATGGGTGCGCGGGTGATCGCGGCTGCTTCTTCGGAGGAGAAGCGTGCGTTTGCGACGAAGCTTGGTGCGGATCACGCGATCGACATTGCGCCGGAGGTTTTTCGCGATCGCCTTAAGGAGATCACCGGCGGGCGCGGTGTCGACGTCGTCTACGATCCCGTCGGCGGGCAGCTCACAGAATTGGCGTTTCGCTCACTCGCGTGGCGCGGACGACACTTGGTCGTCGGGTTTGCGGCGGGGACGATCCCTGCCCTGCCCGTCAATCTGGCGCTCCTCAAAGGCGCCGCGCTGGTCGGCGTCGATCTCGCGCGGTTCTCGTTCATGCATGAGCCGGCTGTCGCGGCGGAGAATTTGAAGCAACTGCTCGCTTGGTTTGCGTCGGGTCAACTGAAGCCGCAGGTCGGGCGCGTTTACGCGTTTTCCGAAGCGCGAGAGGCGCTTAGCGATATTTTGAACCGGCGCGCGGTCGGCAAGGCCGTCGTGCGCGTCGACTAGAAACGAAAAACGCGCGCGGGCCGGTGGCTCGCGCGCGTTTTTGGTTTGCTTTGGTTATTCGGCGGCTTCGGCTGCGCGCTTTACGCCGGCGTCGCGGTAGCGCAGGCCTGAGACCACGGCGTCGATCAGATCGAACGCGAAGGTTTCGTCGAGCGTCGCGTGGCCGTTGAGAAGACGGTAGAGGATCGGGCCGTAAACCAAGTCGGCAGCGAGATCTCCGTCGACTTCGAACGGCACTTCGCCGCGCAGCTGCGCGCGGGCGACGACGGCGCGGACGATTTCGCGGTGGGCCGACATCAGTTGCGCACGGAAGGCTTCGGCGAAGCGCGGGTCGGCTTGCGCCTCCGCGATCAGGGCCTTGTAGACGGCGCCACGGCGCTGGCTGAGCGCGCGGACGGTCGGACGGACGAGTTCCTGCAGGTCGCCGCGGATGGAGCCCGTGTCGGGAACCAGGCCCTCTTGCGACGGCATGTCGGCGATCAGCGCTTCCAGCACGATGAACGCGGCCGACGACCACCAGCGGTAAATCGTCTGCTTCGACACACCGGCCTTGGCGGCGATTGCTTCAATGTTCAGAGCGGCATAGCCGTCGTTCTGAAGAATGTGCATCGCCGACTGAATGATGGCGCGGCGCGATTCCACGCTGCGCGGACGACCGGCACGCGGCCTTGGTGCGGGATTTGATTCCGCAGCTTCTGCGTTCGACATGAGCCCCTCGGAGAAAATTAGGAAAGTGCCCCAGCGACTCGCAACGTCACGCGCGAATCACTTCTCTTGTATGAGGGTGTTCGCCTGAGCCCTAAGGGTCAAGCATTGCTCATCGCAATTATTGGGATGCAGCGATTCGTTCGAGGAAATACGAAGGATCCAGCGGGATGCGTGTGATCACTTCGCCGCCCTTGCCGAGCACGCCGACAACGCGACCATCTACTTCAACTTGAAGGCCGCCGGCATTGCCCGTCTGCATAACAAGCCCGCTGCGATTCGGCGCTTCGTATGATTCGCCAGCGTTAAGTACACGCGACACCAGCACCGCGCGCTGGCCGCTCAGCTGTGAATCTTTGATTTGAATGTACGTGGGTTCAAGCGCCTTGAACGTCACGCGCGAGCCGGCCGGTTGCGCGGGCGATGAGACGGCGGCGATGTTGATCACTTGCGCGACGGCGAAGCTCATCTCGCGCGGCAGCGCGGGATCGTCGGTCAGAAGGCGCGACGTTTCGACCGTGTTCGAGTCGGGAAGCACTTGCGCGCCCGACACATAGGTCACCGGCGGTTCACTGGTGGCGGCGCGCCAGGTATCAGCGACCGAGGATTCGGTTTTAGGGCCGACGTCTTTCGGCTCTTCGATCACGACGGCGGGTTGGCTCGCCTTTGCGGTCGTCGCCGATTTGCGGTCGGGCATGGTCAGATAGCTGATGCCGTAGATCACCATGGCGATCAGCATCGCCCAGATCAGGATCGAGCCGTTCGGCAGCATGCGGTGTTCTTCGGCGGCTTCCGGAAATACGAGGGTCGCGGCCTTGACGTCGGCGTCGGCGACGCTTTCGTCCTTGATGCGTTTGACGAACGCGTCGGCATCGAGGCCGAGATAGGTCGCATACGAACGCACGAAGCCCAGCACGTAGGTGCGGCCGGGCAGCTTCGCGTAGTCGCCGCTTTCGATCGCTTCGAGCTGATCGCGGCGCATCTTGAGTTTGGCGGCGACGGTGGCCGTGTCTTCACCGCGGGCAACGCGCGCGTCGCGCATCAAGTTGCCGATCGTTTCCTTCGGCGCTTGCGGTTCGGCTTGTTCTTCGACGGGGGCTTCGGATTCTTGCACGTCCGGCAACTCTGATACCTGCCCGTTGTCCGACGTAACTTCACGCAGATGCAAGCGGCGCCGTTCCTTGCGCTCTTCCGGCGTCTGCAATTGCGACACGTTGCTCATCGCGTCTACTCGTCCCCACGCATCCCCTTCGGGCCGACGCGCGTGTCTTGAGACAACATCAACTGCGCCGGCACCTTATCAAGGAACTTTACGCCGACAGCCGTTAAATATTGCAAAACAACGACTCGCAAGTAAACGCTTACATGCGAATTGAGCGGATCAAATCGGCACGCGCTCATTGATTGCAAGAAGCTTCAATTGCTCTCGAAGCGAGTGTTCGTGGCGCTCGGGGAGGCTGTCCATGAAGGACGAAACCTCGCCGGTGTTCAGTGCAAGGAGCATTTGCTTCACTGGTCCGATCGAGGCCGGGGCCATCGACAGCGAGCGGAAACCCAGGCCGATCAACGCCATCGCTTCGAGTGGGCGGCCCGCCATTTCACCGCAGAGGGTCACGGGTACGCCGCGGGCCTTGGCCGCCTCAACAATTCCTTTCAGGAAATTAAGCATAGGCGGACTTAGCAGGTCGTAGCGCGTGCCGAGACGCGGGTTGCCCCGGTCGCTGGCGAAGAAGAACTGCATCAGGTCGTTCGAGCCGACCGAGATGAAATCGGCCGTCGTGAGCAGGGACGGCAATTGGAACGCCAGCGCCGGCACCTCCAGCATGGTTCCAACGCGGACCTTGCGCGGGGGCTGGGCCTTCATGTGCGCGAGGCGTTCGAGTTCGCGGTCGACGAGGGCGCGGGCGGCGCGGAATTCAGCGACCTCAGCCACCATCGGGAACATGATGTCGACGTCGCGGCCGGCCGCCGCGCGCAGCAGCGCGCGGATCTGGTAGCGCAGCAAGGCGGGGCGATCGAGCGTCATGCGGATCGCCCGCCAGCCCATGGCCGGATTTTCCTCCGGCATGGGCCGCGCGTAGGGCAGCACCTTGTCGCCGCCGAGATCGAGGGTGCGGAAGACGACGGGCTTGCCGGCTGCGCCGTCCAGTACGGCGCTGTAGAGCGCGATCAGGTCCTGCAAGCGCGGCATGGCGCTTGAGATCATGAACTGAAGTTCGGTGCGGAAGAGGCCGATGCCTTCGGCGCCGGTTTCTTCCAGATGCGGCAGGTCGGCGAGGAGGCCTGCGTTCATCATCAGGCGGATGTGTTCGCCGTCCTTGGTGATCGACGGCTGCGTGCGCATCGCCGCGAACGTCGCCTGGCGCTGGGCGCGCAGGGCGAGCTTGTGGCGGTAGGCCTCGCGCACGTCATGCGCCGGGCGGATGTGAATTTCGGCCGTGTCGCCGTCGGCGATGACCCAGTCGTTCTGCTCGATCTGCTCCAGCACGTTCTCGATGCGGCCGACGACGGGGATGTCGAGCGCGCGGGCGACGATGGCGACGTGGCTGGTGGGCGAGCCCTCCTCCAATACCAGGCCGCGGATTTTGGAGCGGTCGTAGTCGAGCAGTTCGGCCGGGCCCATCGTGCGGGCGAAAAGGACCACGTCGGCGGGCAGCGTATCGTGCGCCGCCGTGTCGGCTTTGCCGGTCAGGTGGCGCAGCAGGCGGTTCGCGAGGTCGTCGAGATCGTGCAGACGGTCCTTGATGATCGGATCGCTGAGACGGGCCATGCGGGCGCGGGTGTCGTTTTGGACCCGCTCGACCGCGGCCTCCGCCGTCAGGCCGCTGGTCACCGCTTCGCGCAGCTTCGCCAGCCAGCCGCGATCGTGGGCGAACATGCGGTAGGCTTCCAGAACGTCGCGCGTTTCGCCGGTGATGACCGTGTCTTCGGTCGCGAGCATCGCGTCGACGGCTTCGCGCAGATCGGAGATGGCTTTGTCGAGGCGCAGGCGTTCGGCGCCGATGTCGTCGGCGATAAGCTTTTCGACCTTGACGCGCGGTTCGTGGAGGATCGCGCGACCCATCGCGATGCCTTCGCAGAACACGACGCCCTGCCCGCGCCATGGACGATCCCGTTTTGGTCCCGCGTCGATCTCGCCCAGTTCGACGAGCGAGCCGGAGACCACCATCTCGGCCAGCACCATGGCGATGGTTTGCAGGGCTTCGACTTCTTCTTCGCCGTAGTTGCGGTGGGTGGCGTTTTGGACCGCCAGCACGCCGACGGCGCGCGAGCCGCGCAGGATCGGCACGCCGAGCATCGACTGATAGGGGTCTTCACCCGTCTCCGGGCGGTAGGAGAAGTTCGGGTGCGCGGGGGCGTCCGACAGGTTCAGCGGGCGGCCGTTCTTGGCCACGTCGCCGACGATGCCCTCGCCCATCTTGAGGCGCGTTTTGTGGACGGCGGTTTTGTTCAAGCCTTCGGTGGCGAAGAGTTCGAGCCAGCCGCCCTGCTTGACCAAATAGATCGAGCAGACTTCCGCCACCATATTTGCCGCGATCAAACTCACGATCTTGTCGAGGCGCGCTTGTGGGGAGATGCGCTCGACCATGATCTCGCGCATACGCTTCAACAGGACACGTGGGCCGGCTGTGGTTGGCGCCATCTGGTTCCTTAAACAAACGCTGTCATCCCGGAGCTTAGGCGAGCCCAACTGCGCAGCAGTTGGATGCGAGCCTTGCGTCCGGGACCCAGGGTCGCGGCACAAACGGCGTGCGCGTGGCCCTGGGTCCCGGACAGTAAGGCTCGCAAGACCGTTGCTTCGCAACGGGCTCGCCTAACTTCCGGGATGACAACTTTTGTTGCATCTCATTACTTATCCAATCCGTACGCCGTGTGAAGCGCACGAACTGCGGTGTCGGTAAACTCGGCGGCGATCAGGACGCTGATCTTAATCTCTGAGGTCGAGATGACCTGAATATTGATGCCCTTTTCCGCCAAGGTCGCGAACATGGTTTGCGCGACGCCCGCATGCGCGCGCATGCCGACGCCGATGACGGAGACTTTGGCGACGTTCTTGTCGGTTAAGAGCTTCTGATAACCAATCGCACCGATATTACGTTCGATGATGTGAATAGCGCGTTCGAACTCGGCGCGGCCGACGGTGAACGTCATGTCGGTGAACTTGCCGTCTTCGGACACGTTCTGGACGATCATGTCGACGTTGATGCCGCCGTCGGCGAGCGGGCCGAAGATCGCGGCCGCGATGCCCGGCTTGTCGGGCACCTTCAGGAGCGTGACCTTCGCTTCGTCCCGGCTGTAGGCGATGCCTGAGACCAGTTGCTTTTCCACGATTTCGTCCTCATCGCATACGAGCGTGCCGGGCAGATCTTCGAAGCTCGAGAGAACCTGCACGCGCACGCCGTGGATCATCGCCAATTCGACCGAGCGGGTTTGTAGGACCTTTGCGCCCAACGACGCCATCTCGAGCATTTCTTCGTAGGCGATCTTGTCGAGCTTGCGCGCCTTGGGCGTGATGCGCGGGTCGGTCGTGTAGACGCCGTCGACGTCGGTGTAGATGTCGCAACGCTCCGCCTTCAAGGCGGCGGCCACCGCAACGGCGCTGGTGTCGGAGCCGCCGCGGCCGAGCGTCGTGATGCGATTGTCGGGGCCGATGCCCTGAAAGCCCGCGATGACGGCGACTTGTCCTTGGGCGAGGCGCTCTTCGAGAATCTTGGCGTCGATTTCGGTGATCGCCGCGGCGCCATGCATGCCGCTGGTGCGGATCGGGATTTGCCAGCCGAGCCATGAGCGCGCCGGCACACCGATGTGCTGCAGGGCGATCGCGAGGAGGCCAACCGTTATCTGCTCACCGGACGACACCACCGTGTCGTATTCGCGCGAGTCGTGGAGCGGCGACAGTTCGCGCGCCCAGGAGACCATCTTGTTGGTTTCGCCAGCCATGGCCGAGAGGATCACGGCCACTTGATAGCCGCGGTCGACCTCTTGCTTAACCTTGGCTGCGACGTTGCGGATACGCTCGAGGTCCGCCACCGACGTGCCGCCGAACTTCATGACGAGTTTGGGCATGGGGTCGCGCGGCGTTGCGTCCGTTGGTCAAGGGGTTGATCGGTTAGCGGTGGGGTATAGTTATGGCCTGAGAGTTTGTCACGCAACGCGCAGAGGTTTCACCCGGTGTCCGCCGTCACACCAGCGCAATCCACAATCGACGAGGCCGAAGTCGCGCGCTTTTCGGCGCTGGCGGCCGAATGGTGGAATCCGCACGGCAAATTCGGGGTTCTGCACAAGTTCAACCCCGTCCGGCTGGGGTTTATCCGCGACCAGGCGGCGGCGCATTTCGGGCGCGACCCTAAGGGCAACAAGCCGTTCGCGGGGCTTCGGCTTCTCGACATCGGCTGTGGCGGGGGGTTGCTCAGCGAGCCCATGACCCGACTCGGGTTCGACGTGTTGGGTGCGGACGCGTCGGAGAAGAACATCAAGACGGCGAGCGTCCATGCCGAAGAGCAAGGGCTTGCCATCGACTACCGCGCGACGACCGCCGAGGCTTTGGCCGACGCCGGCGAGCAGTTCGACGCGATCCTCAACATGGAGGTGATCGAGCACGTCGCCGATCTGAATTTGTTCCTGACCAGCTGCGCGTCGATGTTGAAGCCGGACGGGTTGATGTTCGTGGCCACGATCAACCGGACGGCCAAGGCGTTCGCTCTTGCCATCGTGGGCGCGGAGTACGTGTTGGGTTGGCTGCCGCGCGGCACGCATGATTGGGCGAAGTTCGTGAAGCCGCTGGAGTTGGATACGGCGCTCACTCGCGCGAGGCTCAATGTCACCACTGAAAGCGGCGTGATGTTCAATCCGCTGACGGGACAGTGGCAACTGACGAGTGATACTGACGTGAACTACATGGTTGTGGCCAAGAAGTAGCCGGAGGCAGGCGTGAATTCGTACATCGCTCGTCAGTTGGCAGTGTCCGTCGCATTCGCGATTACCTTGACTGGGTGCGGAACCACACGCCCGCCGGTCACGATCTCGCCCGTCGCACTTGTGTATGTTTCGGCGGCCACTATGCCAGCCCAACTACCCGGCGATGCCTTGCGCATCGACTTCTATTCAAGCCCAGAGCTTCTGTCCGAAGAGGGGTATGTTCTGGACGACACGCGCACTTGCGATGCAGGAGAATCCATCGGGGTGAGCGGTGGCGCGGTTGCGCCGTTCCTCGGCAACGCCTCAATCCGCCACCCGTTCTCGCGCCGAAAGGTGGCTGCCGAATGGGCGAGCGGGCCTGATGCGTCGGTGCGGCCGGTGTATTCGACCTACTTGTTGGTGGCGCGGCCCGCTTACCCGGCTACAGACCAGATGCCGGCCCGCTCCGCGTATGACCTGGCACGCAAGCCGCAATCGATTTGTTTGTCGTTGAGCTTGCGCGACGGGTACGAGTTTGCTCGGACGACAAACACTCTGACGTTCTCGGCCGAACAGGTCGCCGCGGCGCTGCGCGGACGGTAATTCGTTTTAAGAATCCGCGCGCGGCAGGCTGGGTAGCGGCGCGACGGGGATGCCTTCTTCGATGAGTTCCTTGGCGTCTTC
>JAEUMM010000127.1 GCA_016792645.1 Alphaproteobacteria bacterium
ACCGGGTCGTCGCCGGAGATTTTGAAGACGTCGGTTTGCGCCAGCGTTTCGCGCATGTGTTCTTCGTCGCGCACGATGGTCATGCCGCGGCCGCCGAGCACGAAGGATGGGCGGATGACGACGGGGTAGCCGACTTCGCGCGCGGCTTGCAGCGCTTCGTCGGTCGTGAGTGCTGTGCGGTTTACCGGCTGCTTCAGGCCGATGTTGTCGATAAGGGCTTGGAAGCGTTTGCGGTCTTCGGCGGCGCCGATGGCGTCGGGTTGCGTGCCGAGGATTGGGATTCTTGCGGCTTCGAGCGCGGCTGCGAGCTTTAGCGGTGTTTGGCCGCCGAATTGGCAGATGACGCCGACGACTTCGCCGTTCGCCTGTTCGGTGCGGATGAGTTCGACGACGTCTTCCGCGGTCAGCGGTTCGAAGTAGAGGCGGTCCGACGTGTCGTAGTCGGTCGATACGGTTTCGGGATTGCAGTTGACCATGATGGTCTCAAACCCTGCAGCTTTCAGCGCGAAGGCGGCGTGGCAGCAGCAGTAGTCGAACTCGATGCCTTGGCCGATGCGGTTGGGGCCGCCGCCGAGGATGACGATCTTCTTCGCGGCGGTCGGTTCGCTTTCGCATTCGACCTTGCCGTCGAGCGGCGCTTCGTAGGTCGAGTACATGTAAGGCGTGAGCGCGCGGAATTCGGCGGCGCAGGTGTCGATGCGCTTGAACACCGGCGTCACGCCAAGGCGGCGGCGGTGGCCTGCGACTTCGCTTTCGCGTTTGCCGGTGAGGCGGGCGAGGCGCGTGTCGGCGAAACCCATCGCCTTCAGTTCGCGCATGCCGTCTTCGTCTTGCGGCAGGCCGTGCTCGCGGATGCGGCCTTCGGTCTTTACGATCTCTTCGATTTGGTCGAGGAACCAGGGGTCGATTTTCGACGCCGTGTGGATCTCGCCGACGGTTAGCCCCAAGCGGAAGGCCTGCGCGACGACGCGGATGCGGTCGGGCGTCGGCTTGGCGAGGGCTGCGATGACGGCGTTCCTGTCGTCGCCGGAGCGCAGGCCCGGTATTTCGATTTCGTCGAAGCCGGTCAGGCCTGTTTCGAGCGAGCGCAGCGCCTTTTGGATCGACTCCGCGAAGGTGCGGCCGATCGCCATCGCTTCGCCGACGGATTTCATCGACGTGGTCAGCACGGCTTCGGCTTCGGGGAATTTTTCGAAGGCGAAGCGCGGGATTTTCGTCACCACGTAGTCGAGCGTCGGTTCGAACGCGGCGGGCGTCGCCTTGGTGATGTCGTTGTCGAGTTCGTCGAGCGTGTAGCCGACGGCGAGACGGGCCGCGACTTTGGCGATCGGGAAGCCGGTCGCTTTCGACGCCAACGCGGACGAGCGCGAGACGCGCGGGTTCATCTCGATGACGACGAGCCGGCCGTCCTTCGGGTTGACGGCGAACTGCACGTTCGAGCCGCCGGTCTCGACGCCGATCTCGCGCAGCACCGCGATCGAGGCGTTGCGCATGATCTGGTATTCTTTGTCGGTGAGCGTCAGCGCCGGCGCTACGGTGATCGAGTCGCCGGTGTGGACGCCCATCGGGTCGATGTTTTCGATCGAGCAGACGATGATGCAGTTGTCCGCCTTGTCGCGGACGACCTCCATCTCGAACTCTTTCCAGCCGAGTACGGATTCTTCGATCAGCACGGATTTGACCGGCGAGGCGTCGAGGCCGCGGTCGACGATTTCGACGAACTCTTCACGGTTGTAGGCGATGCCGCCGCCGAGGCCGCCCAGCGTGAACGAGGGGCGGATGATGGCGGGGAGGCCTACATATTCCAGCGCGATGAGGGCTTGGTCGCGCGAGGTGGCGATCAGCGAGCGCGGGCAGTCGAGGCCGATGCGTTCCATCGCTTCGCGGAAGAGCAGGCGGTCTTCGGCTTTGGCGATGGCTTCGGGCTGCGCGCCGATCATCTCGACGTCGTATTGCTTCAGCGTGCCTTGCTTGTGCAGGTCGAGCGCGCAGTTGAGGGCCGTTTGGCCGCCCATTGTGGGGAGCAGCGCGATGCGGCTTTTGGGGTGCTCTTTGCGTTCGCGCGCGATGATCTTGGCGACGAACTCCGGCGTGATCGGCTCGATGTAGGTCGCGTCCGCCATATCCGGGTCGGTCATGATCGTCGCCGGATTCGAATTCACCAGGACGATGCGATAGCCCTCAGCCCGCAACGCACGGCACGCCTGGACGCCCGAATAGTCGAACTCGCACGCCTGCCCGATGACGATGGGGCCGGCGCCGATGATCAGGATGGTGTCGAGGTCGGTGCGTTTGGGCACTTACGCGTGTTCTCCAGGTTTGCCGAGCAAAAATTCAATCTGATCCGTCACACCGTCACATCCGCAGAATTCAGCCGTTTCTGCCATCACATTGCCGTCACGCTGGCGTCACGTGGCGTCACATGGGCTGGGGTTTTGGCGGTGTGACGAAGATAGAGAATCTCCGCGCTGATTGGGATGTCGCCGATCGACGCTGGCGCGCGCTTTTTTGGTTCGTCATGGCCGGGCTTGACCCGGCCACCCAGTGCGCGCGCGTCGGCGCGCGCTGGAGACTCGTTTGCATTGTCGATGAATTTGCTGCGCTCGCTGCGTTTCACGGCCGCGCAGACGCGCGGCCACTGGGTGGCCGGGTCAAGCCCGGCCATGACGGAAAAGTTGGGGCGCTCATTCATTGCCTACCACCCAGCGCATCCAGCGCGGTCAATTCCCAGGCGATGTTTTCGCGGGCTTGTTCGGCGTATTCGCCTTCGAAGATGCCGGTGCGGAAGATGCGGGGGGCGGCTGAGATTTTTTTCAAGAATGTGCCGCGGCCGTTGAGCCATGCCGCGTCGTCGACGTGGGCGTATTCGGCGCGGACGTCCCTGACGTATTGGCGGTACTGGTCGTGCGGTGCGCCCAAAATCGCGAAGTCGGCGTCGAGGAAAATGTCGTCGTCGTAGTCGCGGCCGCCGGCCGTGTGGTTCTTCGTGGCGAGGATCAGTTGGACCACGTGCGAGCGCAGTGCGTTGTCCGCGCCCAGCGCGTCGAGTTCCTTCATCGCGCGTTCGGCGCTCTTGGCTTCGTTGTCGGTGCGGCGCGGGTCGTAGACGACGTCGTGATACCAGGCCGCGAAGGCGAGGCGCGCCGGATCGCCGATCTCTTCGCCGTGCAACTCCAGGCAATCGAAGATGCGCGTGAGATGGTTCAGCGTGTGGTAGTGGCGGTGCTTTTCCGAATAGGACGTGCACAGATCATCGAAGGTTCGCCCAACAACGCTGGCATCGAAATTGCCCAGCATCTGCACGTGTGTGCGCCAGCGGGCTTTGAGCCCATCGATTACGGCGCGCTGGTCGGTCAACGTTTTTGCTCCATCGCTTGCTTGAAGCGGTCGAAGAGGTATTGGCTGTCGTGGGGGCCGGGGGAGGCTTCGGGATGGTACTGCACCGAGAAGACGGGGCGGCCTTCCAAAGCGAGGCCGCAGTTGGTGCCGTCGAAGAGGGAGATGTGGGTTTCTTTGACGCCGCGGGGGAGCGTTGTCGTGTCGACGGTGAAGCCGTGGTTCATCGAGACGATCTCGACCTTGCCGGTCGTGACGTCTTTCACAGGGTGGTTT
>JAEUMM010000130.1 GCA_016792645.1 Alphaproteobacteria bacterium
TTCTCGGTCTCGATCGCGCGCAACACGGCAACCGGATCGAACGCCTCAGCCGGATAGACCATCGTCGCGCCATGCGTCACGCAACCGAGATTCCCCATCACCATCCCGAAGCAGTGATAGAGCGGTACCGGAATGCACAGCCGATCCTGATCGGTGAAGCCCTGCGCGGCGGCGACGTTGCGCCCGTTGTTCAAGATGTTGAAGTGGGTCAGCGTCGCGCCCTTCGGCGCCCCGGTCGTGCCGCTGGTGAACTGAATGTTGATCGCATCGTCCGGCTGCAGCTTGCCGCGCAACCCGGCGACGGCCTCGCGCGACCCGGCGCTTGCACGCGCCGGCACGTCGTCGAAGTTCAGCATGCCGGGGGTGCGCTCCGTCCCCATCCGCACGACGAGCTTCAGCCACGGCAACTTCGCCGCCTCGATCCGCCCCGGCGTCGCATGCACGATCTCCGGCGCCAGCGTCGCCAACATCTCAAGATAATTGCTCGACTTGAACGTAGAGGCGGTGATCAACGCCTTCGCGCCGACCTTGTTCAACGCGTACTCGAGTTCCGACAGCCGGTAAGCCGGATTGATATTGACGAGAATAAGCCCAGCCTTCGCCGTCGCGAATTGCGTAACCAGCCACTCCGCACAGTTCGGCGACCAAATCCCGATCCGATCCCCCGGCTGCAATCCGAGGGCAAGCAAACCGGCGGCGAACTCATCCGCGCGCGCCTTCAGTTCCGTGTAGGTCCAGCGAATATTCTGGTGACACGATACAAGAGCCTCATTCCCGCCCCACCGCTCGGCGGCGTCGTCCAGCGCATCGCCGATCGTCTGATAAAGGAGCGGCACATCGCTCGCGCCGTGAACGTAAGAAGTCGCTTGGTGAGTCATCGATCATCCGCCGCAGTTCAAAACGACATTAGCCTCATCGCGCGCGATGCCGAAATCACGCCGCAGCAACAAGCAGGCGAACGAAACTGCGTTCCACACGCGGCCTCTTTCTTTCGATGGGCGAGCGTTAACACATGCGGTCAATCGAGCCGGGCGCGAAGCGATAACTTTCTGCAACTCACGGTATCGAATCGCGCCGGGTCCAGTGGAAATTTCAAATTAAGACATCGTCCTAAGCCCAATCTGACGTATACAGATTCGACATGAAGCGACTTGATTCGGCCATACAGAAGTTCACCGCCGCGCTTGAGCGGCTCGAGGCTGCGGCGCGCCGCGGCAACGGTCATGCGCTCTCGCCGTTCGACGACGCCATATCCGGCGAACTGAACGCGCTGAAAGAAGATCGCGCCCGCCTCGCCGACGAACTCACCCGCCTCAACGTCGAGAAGGTGGCGCTCGAAGGCTTCACCGAAGAAGTGGCGGGCCGCCTCGAAGGCGCGATCCGCGAAATCCGCGCAGTGCTCGCGCACTAGAAGGCGAACCCGATGGCGCACGTCACGGTCACGATCAACGCAAAGACCTACAACCTCGCCTGCGACGACGGCGAGGAGGAGCACCTGACGAAGCTCGCCCGCGAAATCGATCGGCGCGTCGTGAAGCTGAAATCCGACTTAGGGCAGGGCGACGAAACGCGCCTGATGCTAATGGCGGGCCTTACCGTCGCCGACGATCTCGTCCTGTCGAACGAACGCATCCAGGAACTCGAAGAAGAACTCGCCGGCCTTAAGAATGAATTTTTAGGCCCCGAATCGAAGAACGCCACCGCCCGCGCGCACGGCTTCGACGAAGATAAGTTCGCGACGTTGCTCGAATCCGCCGCCCGCCGCATGGAAGACATTGCCGGACGGCTGGGTTGAGCCTACCTTAGGCGTCGGACGGGTACTGCCTCGTACGTTAGAAACCGGATGCCCAGGGGCCGTAATCATACCTCATAGGGTGCTGTCCCTGGCCAGGACCGTGGTCTTGGCCAAATGGTGCCCACCTGCGAAAGCAGGCCACTGAGGATCCAACTTCGACGGCGTTCGCGGTCCCGTCCACCTTTCACCGCGCCGGGCAAGCATGACTGAGCCGACCAAAAAAGCCCTGCGCGAAACAGCAATCTTAGCCCGCACGAGAGCCGCCGAAACCGCCGGCCCCAAAGCGGCCCTCCTCATCGCCCGCCGCCTCCTCGGCGATTTCGTCTTCATGAAAGGCGCCATCGTCGCCGGCTACGCCGCCGTCCGCGGCGAAGTCGATCCGTTCCCACTGATGGCCGCCCTCCAAGCGCAAGGCCACGCGCTCTGCCTACCCCGCACGCAAGGCGAGACGATCACCTTCCGCGCCTGGAAACCCGGCGACCCGCTCGTCGTCGGCCGCTTCGCCATCCCGGAACCGGACGCGAAGGCCAAGGAGCGCCGCCCCGATCTCATCCTCGTGCCGCTGCTCGCCTTCGACCGCGATGGTTACCGCTTGGGCTACGGTGGCGGCTTCTACGATCGCTACTTGAGCGAACACCG
>JAEUMM010000143.1 GCA_016792645.1 Alphaproteobacteria bacterium
CGCGCAGTTCCTCGTTCAGGGGCTGCACCTCGCTGTTGCTCAGGTCGCCGCTGCCGTCCTTGTCCCACTTCTGCAGTTCGAGCTTCAGCCCCGCGTCCATCTTCTCGCGCGTCAGATCGCTACCGTCGGGCGCAAACAGCGGCTGCAACCGCGCGCATTCCGTGTTGAGCTTGCCGGAGGGCTTCTGCGCCAGCATCGCGTCTCTCTTGGACGTATCGGCATAGAAGAACGTGCATCCGGCCAGCACCAGCGGCGCCACCGTCACCAACATCAAAACTCGCATCGTCGCGCGCATGTTCACTCGCTACCCAATCTACCCGCCCGCATCATTGCGGGGACAAGAGTTAATCTCAATACGGTGCTTTCGACGGCGCTGCAGCGGCGGGCCCCGACGCCGCTTTCGCACCCTCAAGATAGGCCGCCTGCCGCACCTTAGCATTTTCCCGGATGTCCATATGAAAGAGTGGATAGTCCAGCCCGTGATAATTCTTGCCCCCAAACGCCAGCCCGTCAAACGGCCCATCCTTCTGGTCGGCCACGACCAGAAGACCCCGCCGGCACTCCGCCCAGGTCCACGCCTTCACCGGCGCTTTCAGCGGCGGAAACTCGACGCCCTGCGGGGCATCATCGCCCCAGACTTGGACTGAGAAGCGCCCGGTAGCCGGCACGCCGCCTTTGTGCAGATCGGCAGCCGCGCGAGCGCCGTCGCGCGTCCACGTCAAGGGATTAACGCAAACGAGCCGGTCCAGTTGGTCCGCCGGCGCGCTATGCCCCTCGCCCCACGTCGCCCAATGCACGATGCATCCGGTCTGGGTCTCGCTGGTGCAAACGCGCACGGTCTTGAGCTTGTCGGCTTCCGCATTCGTCACCTGGCTGCCGATGAGATAGCCCGCCACCATACGGTTCGCGAGATCGGTGCCGTCGATCTTCTCCGCGATCAAACGGAAGGCGTGGCTCGTGCCCTGACTGTGGCTCGCGATGATGAAGGGTTTCCCCTGATTGTCATGCTCGAGATAGTACTCGAACGCGCGCACGACATCGGCATAGGCAAAGTCCATCGCCTTCTCGGCGATGTCGGGCGGCGCCGAAATATAACGGAAGATCGAAGCCTCGCGATACCGCGGCGCAAACACTCTGCAGCACGAATTGTAGGCGCTGGCCTGATTGGCCATCATCCACTTCGTGTTTTCTTCGGTGCGGCTGTTCGCATTCATTGGCGAATTCCAATCGCCGCCATTCAGATAACCCGTCGGATGCACGAAGAAGACATCGATCGCGCCCGCACCCGGTTCGTCCGAAATCCCCTCCGGAACAAGAAGTGCAAGACTGTCCTTGCCCCGCCGCGCAGCCCAAGAGTCGTCTTGCGCATAATCCGGCGCCGGCGCCTTCTTCGTCAGATCCCACCCATGCGAAGGCTTTGACAACCAAACGATGACCGCGGGCGTATTGCCCGTGAAATGAATGGCGGCCGCGATCGCCGCCAAGACGAGCACGATCGCAAGCAACCAGCCGAGAATACGCATGTCGAAGGCCCCCGAAAGTCAGGCGGCCAATCTACGAGCCCTAAGCGACATTCTCAAGGAAGCTGCGCTCTTCGCGCAGAATGAAACGCTGCGCTTGTGCGAACGCAAAATTCTCCCGCCCCTCGGGGTCCGCCTTCAATCGCGCGCGATAAGCCTCATAGGCGGCCAAACTCTCGAACGCGATCAACCCGAAGGCGACGTTGTTGGTCCCCTCATGCGGCAAAAAGTACCCGATCAGGTCGCCGCCGCATTTCGGAATGATCCGCCCCCACGCCTCGGCATAGGTCTGAAACGCCGCCCGCTGACACGGATCGATCTCATAGCGGATGAAACAGGTGATGCGCATCCACGGTCTCCTTGTTGAGAGCCTGCCATAGCAGCTTGCCCGACGCACATGGTTCGTCTACCATCGAACCATGAAAATCGGCCCTGACATCGCCCGCATTGCCGTCCTGATCGGCGACCCCGCGCGCGCCAACATGCTGACCGCCCTGTCGTCGGGCGCCGCGCTGACAGCCAGCGAACTGGCCGCCGAGGCCGGTGTGACGAAACAAACCGCCAGCGCACATCTCGCCAAGCTGCTCGACGCCGAACTCCTCGCGGTCGAAAACCAAGGCCGCCACCGCTACTTCCGCCTCGACGGCGAAGACGTCGGCGATCTCCTCGAAAGCTTGATGGGCGTCGCCGCGCTACGCGGCACGGCGCGCGTGCGTACAGGTCCGCGCGAACCGGCGCTCCGCCGCGCGCGCGTCTGCTACGACCATCTCGCCGGCGATCTCGGCGTCGCTCTCTTCGACGCGATGCGCGCCGGCAAATGGATCGCCGTCGACGGCCACGACGTCACCGTTCCGAAACCGGGCCGCACGGCGTTCGCCGCCTTCGGCATCGACATCGCCGAACTGGAAACAGTCCGCCGTCCGCTCTGCCGCACCTGCCTCGATTGGAGCGTGCGGCGCAGCCACCTCGCCGGCACGCTGGGCGCGGCCATC
>JAEUMM010000169.1 GCA_016792645.1 Alphaproteobacteria bacterium
GAACAACTGCGCAACAAGAACGCCCGCTGCAACGTGTTCAACGTCCGCGTGACGGAATAAGCCGAAGCGAACGGCCCAAAATACTCGCCCTTCCGCGACTTCGCCCCGCGATGCTTGATGATCTGCGGCGCGCGTTCATCGGCGGTGACCAGAATAAACGGAAACGACTTATCGTCGCGCAGATGAACGTTGAACCGCGGCTTCAACCGCTTGATCAAGTTCGCCTCAAGCAACAACGCCTCAACCTCAGACGCCGTCTGCACGAACTCCATCGAAGCCGTCGTCGCAATCATCCGCGCAATCCGCGCCGGCTGATCGAACGGCTTCGTATAAGCGACCACGCGCTTCTTCAGATTGGCAGCCTTACCGACGTAAAGCACATCGCCATTAGCCGCCATCATCCGATAAACACCCGGCGCATTCGGCAATCGCGTCAAATAGTCGGCAATAACCGAAGCCCCCGTCGCCAACAGGCCCGGTGTCTCAACAGCAGCGGTGTCAGGCTCGTCGTTACTCATCGCACAATCGTTCCCCCTCCCCCTTGCGGGGAGGGGCAGGGGTGGGGGTATTGGGCCTCAGCGTGAATCGCAAAGGTAATGGGTGACACAACCGTCGTGTACCCCCACCTCTACCCCTCCCCGCAAGGGGAAGGGAGAAGTGGTGCTACGCCTCGCGCTCGATCTCGACGCCCACGGACTGCGCCTCGGGCACCACCTCGAGCTTCTCGATCCGCACCCGCGCCACCTTCACGCGCGCGTCTTCCAGACAATGCGCAGCGATCTTCTCAGCCAACGTCTCGACCAAATTCAAATGCCCGCCGGCCAGGATCGCCTTGATCCCCTCCACCACCGCACCGTAATCGACGACGTTCTCCAGCTTGTCATCAACCTCGCCTTCCGTCTCCTCGACGGTCAGGTCGATGTTGATCCGCACCGGCTGCAGCGTCCCCTTCTCGCGCCGGTAGACGCCGATATTCGCGTTGAGCTCCAGGTCGCGCACGAACACATGCCGGATGCGCCGCTTCGCGTCGGCGATCCGCAGAGGATGCACATTCGTCCGATCGGTCATGCCTTAAACCCGCTCATTCGAAAAACTGATCCCGCGACCACGCCAAATGCTGCCCGCTGTCGACGGCGATCAACTGCCCGGTCACGGCCGGCGCGGTCAGAAGATAGTGCACCGCCCCCGCAATGTCCTGCGGCGCGGAAGGCCGCTGCAGCAGCGTAGCCTTAACGTGCGCGTCGAAATTGGCTTGGCTCTGCTTTTCCGCCTTCAGCGACGGCCCCGGCGCCACCCCGTTCACCCGAATGCGCGGCGCCAACGCCTGCGCCAACGTCTGCGTCAACGTCCACAACGCCGCCTTCGACACGGTGTAAGACATGAACTGCGGCGTCAGATTCAGCACCGCCTGATCGATCAGATTGACGATCGCGCCATGCGCATCCGTCGGCAGCTGCTTGGCAAACGCTTGGGCGAGCACGAACGGCGCGCGCAAATTCGTGTTCAGATGCTTGTCCCACGACGCGCGGGTCGCGGTGTCGACGCGGTCGTCCTCAAACACCGAGGCGCTGTTGACCAGCGCCGTCACCGGCCCAAGCGCCGACGACGCGCGCGGCACGATCGTCTGTGCCGACGCTTCATCCGAAAGATCGCCGTCGACCAGCGCCGCCCGACGTCCCATCTTGGTGATCTCGGCTGCCAACGATTCAGCTTCCAGCTTGCTGCCGCGATAATGGATCGCAACGTCATACCCGCCGTCGGCCAGCTTCAACGCAATCGCGCGCCCCAACCGCTTCGCCGCACCGGTGATCAGAACCACGCTCATGACTTCGCCTTCAGTTCGGTCTGCTTGCCGTAGGTTTTGAACTTCTCGACCACCCGCGCCATCTCGCGCGCGTTCAAGATCCGCGGCCGCCCAATCGCCAACGCCCGCGCATACTGCGCCGCCAACGCCTCAACCTCACCCGCCCGCTCATAAGCCTTGCGCAACGTCTCGGCCACCGCAACCGCGCCGTGATTGGCGAGCAAACACGCATGCCGCGCGCCCAGCGCCTTCACCGCAATCCGCGCCAACGCCTCACTGCCATACGTCGCATAAGGCCCACAGGCAATCCGATCGCCGCCGAACTCCGCCACCATATAGTGAAACGCGGGAATGCCACGATGCACACAGCACAGCGCCGTCGCATTCAGCGAATGCGTATGCACGATCGCGCCAACATCCGCCCGCGCTTTATAGACGGCGAGATGCATCTGCCATTCGCTCGACGCCACGCGCTGCCCCGGCGCAACACGCCCGTCGAGCCGCACCTCGACAATGTCCGCCGCGCGCATCTCGTGATAGCCGATGCCGGTCGGCGTGATCAGCATCCCGCCATCGACGCGCACGGAGATATTGCCGCTCTTACCCGGCGACAACCCGCTCGACGACATGCGCTGCCCGAACGAAACGATCTCCGCCCGCACACCCGCCGTCGCAACGGCAGGCTCAGCGCGCTTCTGCAGCACCCGCTGAACGCGCCGCACCGCAGTGCGCTTCACGACGCGCGTTCCGGAAACAGCTTAAGTAACCCTTCGCGCGTCGCCGGCGCCGTCCCACGCTCGGTGATCAACCCGGTCACCAGCCGCGCCGGCGTCACGTCAAACCCCGGATTGCGCGCCGGACTTCCAGGCGCCGTCAGTTCGACGGTCAGCACCTCGCCCGTCTCCGTGCGCCCCTGCACATGCGTGATCTCGCGCCCCGACCGCTCTTCGATCTCGATCTCTTTGACGCCGTCGTCGATCGTCCAATCGATGGTCGACGACGGCAGCGCCACATAGAACGGCACGTTGTTGTCCTTCGCGGCCAACGCTTTCAGATACGTCCCGATCTTGTTCGCAACGTCGCCCGACGCCGTCGTGCGATCCGTGCCGACAATGCACATGTCGACCTCGCCATGCTGCATGTAATGCCCGCCCGCATTGTCGGTCAGGATCGAATGCTTCACGCCATGCGCGCCAAGCTCATAGGCCGTCAGCGACCCGCCCTGATTGCGCGGCCGCGTCTCATCGACCCAAACATGGATCGGAATGCCCTTATCATGCGCCATGTAAATCGGCGCCAACGCAGTCCCCCAATCGACGCAAGCAAGCCACCCGGCATTGCAGTGCGTCAGCACATTGACGGTCTTCCCCGGCTTGCGCTTCGCAATATCCTCGATAATCGCCAAACCATGCCGCCCAATCGCTTCGTTGGTCGCCACATCGTCATCGCAAAGCTGTGCCGCCCGCGCATAAGCCGCCGCGACACGCTCGCCACGTGGCCGGTTGCGCACAGAGGCCATCATCTCATCCAACGCCCACTTCAAATTGATCGCCGTCGGCCGCGTCTTGACGAGCATCTCATACGCCCGGTCCAACGCCTCATCCGAAGCATCGACGCGAAGCGCAAGGCACAACCCATAAGCCCCGGTCGCCCCAATCAAAGGCGCCCCACGCACCACCATCGACTTGATCGCTTCAGTCGCATCCTCAACGCTCGCGATGTGCTTTGTCGCAAACGCAAACGGCAACTTGGTCTGATCAATAACCTCGATCGACCACCCATCTTTGGCGATCCAAATCGTGCGGTAATGACGGCCATGAATTTTCATTTTCAACGCTCTCCGACGTGCCAGACTTTGAACGCGCCGCAACCGCTCCGGTACGGCCACTCCCCTATCCGTCATGGCCGGGCTTGACCCGGCCATGACGAAGAGGTTTGCGCCGTGCCGGAGAACGAGAGGTTAGTGACCGTCGAATTCCACGAGCGACAACACCTTCTTACCAAGCTTCTCCAACCGCTTGCGGCCCTTCAGCTCCGGCAAATCGATGATGAAGCTGCAGCCGACCACATTGCCGCCCGCCTTCTCGATCAGCTTGATCGCCGCTTCCGCCGTGCCGCCCGTCGCGATCAGATCGTCGACCAGCAGCACGCTCTCGCCCTTCAGTACTGCGTCCTCGTGAATCTCGACCGTGTCGGTGCCGTACTCAAGGTCATAGGTCTGCGCGATCGTCTTCCAGGGCAGCTTGCCCTTCTTGCGCACCGGCACGAACCCGACCGACAGCTGATGCGCGACCGCCCCCGCGATGATGAACCCGCGCGCCTCGATCCCCGCCACCTTGTCGATGCGCAAACCAGCATACGGCTGCACCAGCAGATCAACCGTCGTGCGGAACGCCCGCGCGTTGCCCAGCAACGTGGTCACGTCGCGGAACATGATCCCCGGCTTCGGATAATCCGGGATCGTGCGAATGACCGATTTGATGTCCATGAGAGTTCTCAAACCTTCTTGAGGACGCGCCCTGCGACGGCATCCAGCTTGGCGAAAAGAACGGGATCACGCTTCTCAGGCGCGGTGATCAGCGCGGTATCCAACGTGGTCTCGATGTTCAGCGGCGACGGCATCCGCTTCGGCCCAAGCTTCGGCGCCACGCGCTTCAGCAAAGTCCGCGCGCGATCCGCATTGTCGTTCAAGATCCGGATCACCTGATCGACGGTCACGTGATCGTGGCCGGGATGCCAGCAATCGTAGTCAGTGACCATGGCGAGGATCGCGTACGGCAACTCCGCCTCACGTGCGAGCTTCGCTTCCGGCATGGCGGTCATACCGATGACGCTGCAACCCCACGAGCGATAGAGATTGGATTCGGCAAACGTCGAAAACTGCGGCCCCTCCATCGCCAGATACGTCCCGTCGGTGACGCATTTGATCGAAGCCTCGCGCGCCGCCTCGGCCAGCGCACCCTTCAGCTTCGGACAAACCGGATGCGCCATCGACACGTGCGCCACAAACCCCGGCCCAAAGAACGACTTCTCACGCGCAAACGTCCGGTCGATGAACTGATCCGGCAGCACGAACGTCCCCGGCGGCAATTCCTCTTTCAGCGATCCGCACGCCGACACCGAGAGAACGTCGGTCACGCCCGCACGCTTCAACACGTCGATATTCGCGCGATAGTTGATGCTGGAGGGCGAATGCACATGCCCGCGCCCGTGACGCGGCAGGAACACCATGTCGACGCCGGCCAATCGCCCGAACAGCAACTCGTCCGAAGCCTCGCCCCACGGGGAGCGCACCCGCTCCCACCGCGCGTTCTCAAGCCCGTCGATGCCGTAAACGCCGCTGCCGCCGATCACGCCCAGTACAGTGGTGGTCATGTGAACGCCCAAGCCTCCGCGGAAAAGCGCGCGCTTTGTATCACTTGAGTGGGGGGGCGCAATTGGTTTCAACTACCCGTCTGGTTGGATCGGTGGTGTACCGCGCGTTTGGGCGGTCAACGGGGATCGGCCGATGAAATCTCAGGCAAAAGACGCAGCGACGCTCAAACGCCTGGAGGCGCGCCTGCAACTGCCGTCCGTACGCACGTCGCACCAGCAGTTGGATCAACTTCTGGCCGACGAGTTCCTGGAATTCGGAAGTTCCGGCGCGACCTACGACAAGGCGCAAGTCATCAAAGGCCTGCTCGCCGACCCCGAAAGCCAACTGCCGCGCTACGCGACAATGCAGGGCATGAAGGTCTTGTGGCTCGCGCCCGACATCGCGCTCGTCACCTACCGCAGCCAAAAGGCGCGGCCCGGCGGTGCGCCGCCCCAGCGCGCGAACCGCTCATCGATCTGGAAGAAAATGGACGGCCGCTGGCAGATGGTCTTCCACCAGGGAACGCCGCTTGAGCGTTCCCCGGACAAGAAGAAGCGAGTTCAGTGATCCACGTCGCGCCACAGACGCTTGTACGCGAGATAGAGCAGCGCCGAGAGCACCAGCAGGAAGATGATCACCTGCACACCCATCGCCTTGCGCTCTTCAAGCTTGGGCTCCGCCGCCCATGTCAGGAACGCGACGACGTCCTTGGCCATCTGATCCTTCGTGGCGGGCGGATTGCCCTCGGGCCACGTCACCTGCCCGTCGGAAACCAGCGGCGCCGGCATCGCAATCTGATGTCCTTCGAAATAGGGGTTGTAGTTCAACCCCGGCAATAGCTGGAAACCGGCCGGCGCATCCGAATAGCCGGTGATCAGCGCATGAACATAGTTCGCGCCGTCGTGCCGCGCCTTGATGATGACCGATAAATCCGGCGGATAGGCGTTGTTGTTCGCCGCACGCGCCGCCGCTTCGTTCGGATAGGGCGACGGGAAGCGATCGGCCGGAATGCCGGTGCGTTCGACGACCTCGCCGTTTTCGTTCAGCGCCGGCACTTTGAACGACGCAGCGATGGCCTTCATCTGCGCTTCGGTGAACTCCGGCCCGCCGGGTTGCGACAGGTTGCGGAACGACACCAAATGCATTCCGTGACACGCGGCGCAGACTTCTTTGTAAACCTGGTATCCGCGCTGCAATTGCTGACGGTCGAATTTGCCGAAGACGCCGTCCCACGCCCATTGCTGAGGCTCGGGATGCTGCGCGGCGGTTGTCGAAGCGCCTTCCGCCGACGCGATACCGGCGGTGGCGAGACTGAGAACGACGGCCAAGAGAGCTTTGAGTTTCATGGTCCAGCCCCTCACGCCGCAGCCGCGGGCGCAGAAGAACCGCTCTTCTTCGCAAGCACCGCCTTCGAAATACTTTCAGGCAACGGATCAGGCGTTTCCCAAAGGCCGATCGCCGGCGTGATCAGGAAGAAATGCAGGAAGTAGTAGACCGTACAAATCTGCGACAGCAGCAGTTTGCCGATCGGCAGTTCGACACCCGTCCATGGAATGACGACGTTCGAATCGTCCGCCGTTTGGGCGCCCAGATAGCCGAGGATCAGGATCACCGCCATCAGGATCCAGTAGAACTGGCGATAGATCGGACGGAACTTGTTCGACCGCACCTTCGATGTGTCGAGCCACGGCAGGAGCGCCCAAACGAAGATCGCGCCGAACATGAGCAACACGCCCGCAAGCTTATCCGGCACCGACCGCAAGACGGCATAGAGCGGCAGGTAGTACCACTCGGGCACGATATGCGCCGGCGTAACCAGCCGGTTCGCCGGCACGTAATTGTCCGTGTGCCCCAGCATGTTCGGCATGAAGAACACGAACAGCGAGAAGAACAGCACGAACACCACAAGGGCGAACCCGTCCTTCGTGGTGTAGTACGGATGGAACGCGACGGTGTCCGCGGGCCCCTTCACGTCGATGCCCAGGGGATTGTTGTTCCCCGGCACATGCAGCGCCCAGATGTGCAAGACCACGACGCCCGCGATCACGAACGGCAGCAGGTAGTGCAAGCTGAAGAACCGCTGCAGCGTCGAATTGTCGACAGCGAACGAGCCCCACAGCCACTGCGTGATGCTCTCGCCGACAAAGGGAATGGCCGAGAAGAAGTTCGTGATGACGGTCGCGCCCCAGAACGACATCTGACCCCACGGCAGCGTGTAGCCCAGGAAGCCCGTCGCCATCATCAAGAGATAGATGATGATGCCCAGGATCCAGAGCACCTCACGCGGCGCCTTGTACGAGCCGTAATAATACGCGCGGAAAATATGCAGATAGACGGCGATGAAGAACATCGACGCGCCGTTCGCATGCACGTAGCGCAACAGCCAGCCGTAGTTCACGTCGCGCATGATGCGCTCGACACTGTCGAAGGCCAGCGTCTCGTGCGGCACATAGTGCATGGCCAGAACGACGCCGGAGATGATCTGCACCACCAGCATGAACGCCAAGATGCCGCCGAACGTGTACCAGTAGTTCAAGTTCTTCGGTGTCGGGAACTGCATCAGATGTTCGTCGACGAAACGAACGATCGGCAGGCGCGCATCGAGCCACTTGGTCAGCGCATTCGTCGGTGTGTAGGAGTAGTTGCCGTGCGACATGTCCGCCCTCAACCGTGTTCAGCAGCGTTGTGCGCCGCGGGCTTCGGCTCGGCGCCGATCAAGACTTTGGTGTCGGACAGGAACTCATACGGCGGCACCGCGAGGTTCTTCGGCGCTGGTCCCTTCCGGATGCGTCCCGACGTGTCGTAGTGCGAACCGTGGCACGGGCACAGCCAACCGCCGTAGTCGCCCTTGATCTCCTTGCTCGGCACGCAGCCCAAATGCGTGCACGTCGCGACCAAGATCAGCCACTCCGGCTTTTGCACCCGCGATTGATCCGTCTGCGGATCTTTGAGATCGGCAAGCGGCGTGTCTTCCGCGGCCTTGATCTCTTCCGGCGTGCGGCGGCGCACGAACACGGGCTTCTTCTGCCACTCGATGGTCACGATCTGACCGGGCACGAGCGGCGTGAGGTCGAACTCGACCTCTTTAAGGGCCAACGTGTCGGCGGCCGGATTCATCTGATCGATGAACGGCCACAGCGCCAGCGCGCCGCCCACCGCGGCCATACCGGCCGATGCTACGTACAGGAAATCACGCCGGGTAACGTTGGCGTTGTCGACGGTGTGCGCCAAGGTCAAAAGCCCCCTCTTGGGCTGCAACGAAGAGATGGTTGTGATGCGGGCGGAGGGCCACGACGTGCATCGCGGCAAACCGGACGAAGGTCTTGAATTCGCCCGCAAAATAGAGAGTCGCCTGTAGCCGGTCTTGCGTCACGATGCCGCATAAATGTCGCCGACGCATGTTGTGCCGGGAATGATTCGCCCTCGCGCGATAGGTCGCGCTCGTGTTGATTCCGATCAATGCGGATCGCTTTGTTTGAGCCCGATATAGCAGCCAACACAGGCACGATCATTCGCCTCGGGGCATGCATGGGTGTAGCCATCGACATCATCGAACCGTGCGGCTTTCCGTTCGGCGACGCCTCACTCAAGCGCGCAGGGCTGGATTATCTGCCACGCGCGAGCCTCGACCGCCACGCTTCCTGGAATGCCTTCCGGGGAAAACTGCAGGGCCGCCTCATCGTCGCGACCACCAAAGCCCGCATCTCCCACGTCGACTTCGCATTCGAGCACGCCGACACGCTCCTGTTCGGTCGCGAGAGCGCGGGCGTGACTGACGAAGTCGTCAAGGCTGCCGATGCATTGATCCGCATACCGATGGCCGAGGGTATGCGCTCCCTGAATGTTGCCGTTACGGCCGGAATGATTCTGGGCGAAGCGTTGCGCCAAACCCGCGCTTTCCCGCCGATCAAGGAGACTGCACCGTGAACATCGACGTCTTGGTGGAACGCAAAAAACGCGCGGCGAGCTGGTTCGAAGACCTGCGCAACAGCATCTGCGCCGCATTCGAGAAGCTGGAGGACGATCTCGCCGGCCCGCTCGCCGACCGAGCGCCCGGCCGCTTCGAGCGCAAAACGTGGTCGCGCAAGGCGGACGCCGGTGCGGAAACAGGTGGCGGTACGATGTCCATCATGCGCGGCCGCGTCTTCGAAAAGGTGGGCGTCAACATCTCGACCGTCTACGGCACGTTCTCGAAGGAGTTTGCGGCCTCCATCCCCGGCGCGGCCGACGACCCGCGCTTCTGGGCATCCGGCATCTCGTTGGTTGCCCACATGCAGAATCCGCACGTTCCCGCCGTCCACATGAACACCCGCCAAATCGCGACGACGAAGGCCTGGTTCGGCGGCGGCGCGGACCTCACGCCGATGACGCCGAACGAAGCAGACACCGCCGACTTCCACGCCGCGCTACGCAACGCCTGCGACCGGCACGATCCGTCTTATTATCGCGACTTCAAAGCCTGGTGCGACGAGTACTTCTTCCTCCCCCACCGCAACGAACCGCGCGGCGTCGGCGGCATCTTCTACGACTATCTCGACACCGGCGATTGGGAAGCCGACTTCGCCTTCACCCGAGACGTCGGCCTCGCCTTCCTGAATACATATCCCCAAATCGTCCGCCGCCACATGGACCGCCCGTGGACGACCGCTGACCGCGAGCACCAACTCGCCCGCCGGGGCCGCTATGTCGAATTCAACCTGCTCTACGACCGCGGCACGCAATTCGGCCTAAAAACGGGGGGAAACGTGGAAGCGATCCTCATGTCCCTGCCGCCGGAGGTCCGCTGGCCTTGATGCCTGCTCAGGCCGGGGCTATCGCTAGGCGACGCAAGTTCAAGCGCGCCGGAGTCCATCCATGACGCTCGTCCGTTTTCTATTAGGCCTCACGATCGTCGCCCTCATCGCCGCACCCGCATGGGCCGCGCCCGCCGGCAAAGTTTCGCCGCTCGCGATCGACATTTATTACGGCGACTGGCAAGGCACCGCGACCGCGCTCAGCGAAACCGACGAAGACTTCCCCAGCACCAAGCGCGACATCGCGGTCTCCGTGAACAAGACCAACATCGGCGGCTTCCTGCTCTCATGGTCCACGCTCCAGCGCCAAAAGGGCAACCCGAAGGCGCCGCTCGAAGTGCTAAAGTCGACGACGGTCGAGTTCGTGCCGTCGATCTCGCCCAACACCTGGCGCGCCAAAGCCGACACCGATCCCTACACGGGCGGGATTCTCTACTGGGCGCGCCTCGACGGCCGCGGCCTTGTCGTCTCGAGCTTCACCATCAACACGGACGGCCGGCCGGAATACCAAACCTACACGCGCCGCGTCGTGGGCAAGGAAATGAAGCTGGAATTCACCAACGTGAACGACGGCAAGTTCGTCCGTACCGTGAAGGGTTCCCTCCGCAAGCTACGCTAGCTTTACGGAACCGCCATACGCCGGTCGCGTTCCTCCCCTAGAGGTGCGTGCGTGATGGAACCCAACTTCGAGAAATTCTTCGACGCTTACGCCGCCGCTTTCAACCGCTCCCTCGGCGAAAACGTGGACGCTGAAGCGATCATGGCGTGCTTCGCCGACAGCTTCATCGGCGCAGGCCCCACCGGCGTACTGTGCGGACAGAACGGTCCGAAGTTTCGCGAAGTCCTGCAAGGCGGCTACAAATTTTACAAAGACGTCGGCACCGAACGCATGGTCGTGCGTGGGCTCGACGTCACCACGATCGATCCCAACCACCATATGGCGATCGTCCACTGGCGCGCGCACTACACGCGCAAAGACGGCAGCCCCGTCTCGATCGACTTCGACGTCGCCTACCTGCTGCAGACATTGCGCGGCGAGACGCCGAAAATCTTCGCCTACGTCGCCGGCGACGAAATGGCAGCCCTTGAAAAACACGGCCTCATCGAAGTGAAGCGCAAACCCTAAGGCTCGACCCGCACCAGCAAGGCCGTCGCGTCGTCGCTCTTCTTCATGCGCGGATATTTTACGCCTTCCGGATCGTCGTCTTCGATATGCCGAAGCTCGCGCCCCAAAATCGAAAGCCCCAGCGTCTGCGCCGTCGCAATCAACTCGCGGTCGCCATAGCGCTTGTAATCCTCGACCAAGGCATAAAACCCGTCCGTGGCCAGCAGCACCGTCGCAGGCCCCGTCAGCGCAAGCGACGCGACCGAAACATGCGCGCCAACCGCGGCGTCGGGCCCCAGCAGCCAGTATCCCTGCGGCGTATTCACGGTGTCCCGCGACCGTCGCAGATCGGGCAGCACCGTAGCGCGAATCGACTCGACGCCCAGCGCCTGCTCTTTGCGCGCCGCGATCATCTTCGCCGCCAGTTTCGTCTCGAACGCCGAACGCGAAGGATTGATGCCGAAATTATGCACCTCGTCGTCCGACGTCTCGACCAGCACGCGACTGTCGCCGACGAACGCAACGTCGAGCCGCCCGTCCGCGACGCGGATCATGCTGAGCGTCGTCCAAGGTATCTCATAGCGCGCCGCAGGCGGCCGCAAGCGTTCCGCCTCGAACCGCGCCGTCATATCGCGCGCCACATCGCCGACAAGCGTCCGTAGATCGCTTGTTCCCTCGTGCGCGACCAAGAGATCCCGCGCCGCATGCGAAGCCCAAGCCGCATCGCTCTTGCCCGGCATCACCGGCGTATCGGCAAGCCCCGTCACCCCGTCGAGCACGAAGGCAATCGACTTGCCCGCCCCCAGCGCATCCTCATTTACCCGCTCGGGCGACCCGGGAAGGCTCAACCCTTCGATAACTTGGATGCGCGCCATACCAGCCTCAACTTTCTTCCACGCGCACCGACGTGCGCGCACCAGGCGGCAGGGTCAAGCCCGGCCATGACGAATGAGAGAGCGCCGTGACTGCCGACACTAAATCGTCGCCTGCACGACGGCCTTCAACCGCTCCGCCAGCGAAAAATCGTCGTCGGTGAACTCTGCGTCGACCCACCAATCCTCGACCTCGCCGAGCACGCGCCCGACCAGAGGCCCCTGCGGAACGCCCGCCGCCATCACGTTCTCGCCGGTCAGCGGAAACACCGGCCGCGTCCACGAATCGGCCATCGCCAACAGCGCGCGCCACTGCACGCCGTTCGACGCCTTCGGGTCTTCCGCCCAACGCAGCCGCACCCAATCCTTGAACGCCGGCGCACCGAAGCGGTAGAGCGCACGGCGCACCTCGCGGATCGACATGTAGGAGACGACCTTCACCGGTGCCGTCGTCATTTCGATCAGTCGATCGCGATCGTCGTTCGACAACCGCCAGCGGGTCGCGACCGCACGCGCCTGATCGCCGTCGGCAATCAACGCGCCGAGCCGCAACACGCCGTCCGCCGCAAAGAAATTCTCGTCGTCGTCCTCGACCAAGCTCGCGAACCGCTCAAAGCGATGCTGCCCCGGCAACACCTCGCCAAGAATGCCCGACGCCGCCATCGCCCGCATCACCGGCACCGGATCGTCGGCGCCGAACAGCTTCAGCATCTCTTTCTGAATCCGCTCGCCCGACAGCGTCTTGATCTCGCCCCGCGCGTCCGCGCACGCGCGCAAGCCGTCGCTGTCGATCTCGCCCTTCCCATACCAAGCGTGAAAGCGGAACAGCCGCAGAATGCGAAGATAATCCTCGGCAATACGCTTGGCCGGATCGCCGATGAAGCGCACGCGCCGCGCCTGCAAATCGGCAATGCCGCCGACGGTGTCGAACACCGCGCCAGACACATCCGCGTAAAGCGCATTCATCGTGAAATCGCGCCGCTCGGCATCCTCCGCCCAATCCGACGAGAACGCGACCGTCGCACGCCGCCCGTCCGTCGACACGTCGCGCCGCAACGTGGTGATCTCGTAAGGGATGGACTGCGAAATCGCCGTCACCGTCCCGTGCTCGATCCCCGTCGGCACCGCACGCATCCCCGCCGCCTCGATCCGCCGCACCACGTCGTCAGGCGTCAGCGGCGTCGCGATGTCGATATCGCTGACCTCGACGCCCAGAAGCGCATTGCGCACACAGCCGCCGACAAACCGCGCCGCCCCGCCGTCGGCAAGCAACGCATCCATCACCGCGCGCGTCGCCGGCGCGTTGAGCCAAACCTGATCTTTGATCGAAGGCGTCGTCATAGGCCTCAGCCGTACAGCCGCTCGTAGAGATTGATCAAGATGCCGGCCGTCGCACCCCAGATATAATGACCGTCATAGGTCATCCCATAAAACCGCCGCTCGCGCCCCTGCCACGTCGCGGTGCGCGGCTCATGATTCCCCGGATCCATCAGAAACGGCAGCGGCACCTCGAACGCCTCAGCCACTTCCGCCTTGTCGATCTTCAGCTCAAACCCCTCGCGCACCAACCCGACAAACGGATGAATGGCAAACCCCGTCCCCGTCTCATAGCGGTCAAGCTCGCCCAGCACGGTGACAAAGGTCCGGCTCAACCCAACCTCTTCCTCCGTCTCGCGCAAAGCCGCGGCAACCTCGTCGTCGTCGCCGTCATCCAACCGCCCGCCCGGAAAACTCACTTGCCCCGCATGCCGCGCCAAATGATCCGCCCGCCGCGTAAACAACACACGCAACCCCGCCGAACGCTCGATGATCGGAATCAAAACCGCCGCCGGCCGAAGCGTCCGCTCCTGCGAGACCGTCGCAGCCCATTTCGGATTAAGATCATAATCCCCGCGCTCGCGCGCATGCACATTGCGCCGATGTATGCGTTCGTTCAGCCGCGTCTTCAAATCCGCCTCGCTCATGCCGAGGCTCCGCGCGACAAACAATCACCGTCATCCCGGAAGCTAGCGAAGCCAGATCGCGCAGCGATCGCCGGCGAAGCTTGCTGTCCGGGACCCAGGGCCAACGCACAGACGTTCGCGCCGCAACCCTGGGTCCCGGACAGTAAGGTTCGCAACAGCGTTGCTGGCGCAACGCGCTCACCTAACTTCCGGGATGACAGCGAGGGGTCAGGCACGATCATGGATCAGGCGAACCCAGCGAAAAGAAAACGCCGCCGCTCCACACGCCAAGTTCGCGCCCCGTTTCCGTCGCGCGCTCATCCGCCAGCGCGACCAATTCGTAAAACACCGCGCGCGAAATTCGCGCCTCAAGCCCGCCGCGCACGTGAACATAAGGACGCGGCTCACGCGCAGGCCCGCGAAACTCGACGCGCAGCGGATGCTCGCGCCCCGCCTCCACGCTGTCGCCGACATTGGTCATGAACGACAACGTCTGCCGCTCGCCCTTCCCCGCCGCATCGACGCGCACCGCGATGAACGGCGCATCCTCAACCTCGATGCCGACCTTCTCGACCGGTGTCACCAGAACGTAGGACCCGTCAGCCTCTCGCCGCAGAATGGTGGAGAACAACCGCACCAGCGCCGGCCGCCCGATCGGAGTTCCGAGATAGAACCACGTCCCGTCCGTCGCGACGCGCATGTCGATCTCGCCGCAGTGAGGCGGATTCCATTTCTCGACCGGTGGCAACTTGCGCGTGTGGGCGGTCTCAGCCTGAAGTTCCGCCAGCCCGCGCAGAACGTCCGGCGCCGGCGCACCCCAATGCAGTGGGTCTTGTCCCGAATTGGGCATGGGCGAATTGCCATCCGCGCTTGAGGCGGCGCCCCAAACGTTAACGTGGTCGATCAACTATCGTTGAGCATAGGAACTTGAACCGTTCTGTCCATGGCCCGGTATTGGCTATACATGGACACAAGTGACCGGTTTGGCCAGCTTACCCTTCGAGGGAGGCGTGCCTCGAAAAAGCCGCGACCAGACAACTAAATCCGTTTTCAATTTCACCCCAGCGGAATTGGCTCTAGTGTCCAACCCCATGCAAGCCCTCGACAATCCCGATTCCATCGTGCGTGAAGTTGAACACGCCGTCGCCCGCCTCGCTGCCGTCCGCGAAGCGGTCGGCCGTGTCATTTTCGGTCAGCGCGACGTCGTCGACCAAGTCCTGATCACCATGCTCGCTGGCGGCCACGGCCTTCTGGTCGGCGTCCCCGGTCTCGCCAAAACCAGATTGGTTGACGCGCTCGGCACGGTTCTCGGCATGGCGACCAAACGCGTGCAGTTCACGCCCGATCTTATGCCCGCCGACATCGTAGGCTCCGAAGTCCTTGAAGAAGGCGAAGCTGGCCGCCGCTCCTTCCGCTTCATCAAAGGCCCGGTCTTCGCGCAGCTCTTGATGGCCGACGAAATCAACCGCGCCAGCCCCCGCACGCAATCCGCGCTGCTGCAGGCGATGCAGGAACATCACGTGACGGTCGCGGGTCAGCGTTACGACCTGCCCCATCCCTTCCACGTGCTCGCGACTCAAAACCCGCTGGAGCAGGAAGGCACCTATCCGCTTCCGGAAGCACAGCTCGACCGCTTCCTGCTGCAGATCGACGTCGGCTATCCCGACCTCGACTCCGAACGCCGCGTGCTGCTCGCGACCACCGGCGTCGCCGAGGAGCAACCGAAAGAAGTCATCCGCGCGCAAGACCTGATGTTCTTCCAACGCCTCGTCCGTTCGATCCCGGTCGGCGAAAAAGTGTTGGAAGCCATCCTCGCCCTCGTCCGCAGCGCACGCCCCGAACTCGGCGGCGCCGAAGACATCAAACAACACGTCGCCTGGGGCCCAAGCCCGCGCGCGTCGCAAGCCTTCTCGCTGGCCGTCCGCGCCCGCGCGCTGATCGAAGGACGCTATGCGCCGTCGGTCGACGACGTGGTCGCGCTCGCCCCGCCCATTTTGCGCCACCGCATGGCGCTGACGTTCGCGGCGCGCGCCGACGGCGTGACGATGACCGATGTGATCAATCGGTTGACGAGACCGTATTTGTAAGTTCGCGGCGATCTTCGGTATCGCGGCACGGCAAGAGGTTTAACCCGGCAATGGCGAGTTCGGCGTCATCGGTCTTCGGCGCATGGGGCGGCAGCCCTAAGCGCGAAGAAGACATGCGCACGCAAGCCGAACGCCTCGGCGCGCGACTGCCCGCGCTGATGATCCAAGCCGAACGCGTCGCCTCCACCGTCGCGCAAGGCGAACACGGACGCCGCCGCGTCGGCCAAGGCGACGCCTTCTGGCAATTCCGCCGCTTCCGCCAAGAAGACGCGTCGACAGCCGTCGACTGGCGCCAATCCGCAAAGTCGCAACATCTCTTCGTGCGCGAACGCGAATGGGCCGCCGCCGCCAGCATCTGGATCTGGCGCGATGCCTCGCCGTCGATGCACTACAAATCCCACGTCGCCAGCACGACAAAGGTCGAACGCGCGACGGTCCTCGCGCTGGCCTTCGCGTCATTGCTCGTGCGCGGCGGCGAACGCGTCGGCGATCTGAACGATCCGCGTCCTGCATCCGGCGGCCGCCCGGGCCTCAACCGCTTCGCTTTGCAGATGACGCAGCACATGACGTCGAAGCAAAGCCTGCCGCCGTTGATGCCGCTGCCCCGCTTCTCGCAAATCATCCTAATCAGCGACTGGCTGACGCCGGTCGACGGCGTGCTGAGCATCCTGCGCCACTACGGCGCGCTCGGCGTGCGCGGCCATTTGATTCAAGTGCTGGACCCCGCCGAAGAAGATCTGCCCTTCGACGGCCGAACCGAATTCGAAGACGTTGAATCGAAAACGCGCATGCTCGCCCGCCGCGCTGAAACGATGCGCGAGGCCTACCTGAACCGTCTGACGGCCTTGCGCAGCGAAGTCGCGCAAGCCTGCCGACGCCAAGACTGGACCTTCGCCAGCCACCGCACCGACCGCCCGCCGCAAGGGGCGCTGCTCGCCGCCTACGCCGCGCTCTCCGCGCACCGCCCCTTTGAGATGAGGGTGAACGGTTGACGACGATCGGTCCGTTGGCGTTTGGCGTTCCGTGGGTCCTGTTCGGACTGATCGCGCTGCCTGTCATTTGGTGGCTGCTGCGCGTGACGCCGCCGGCCGCCAAGCGTGTGCGCTTCCCCGCCGTGCGCTTGCTGCTCGGCATTCCGCAGTCCGAAGAAACGCCGGCGCACACCCCGCTCTGGCTCTTGATACTGCGCCTCGCGATCGCGGGCCTCATCATCCTGGCGCTCGCCGATCCCTATCTGAATCCGCAATCGGCCGGCCTGAAGAAAAGCGCGGTCGTCATCGTCGTCGACAACGGCTGGGCCGCCGCCGCGCGCTGGGACGACCGCGTCGGCGCTATGCAAACGATGGCCGCCGAAGCCGAACGCGACAACCGCCCGCTCGTCGTCGTGCCCACCGCGATGAGCGACGCCGCCGTCGTGCTGAAACTCATGTCCGGCTCCGAAGCCCAAGGCGCGGTAAAATCCGTCGCCCCGCAACCCTTCGGCGTCGACAGATCGAAAGCCCTCGGCGCATTGAAACGCCTAGGCCTCAACGACAACCCAGACATCATCTGGCTGACCGACGGCCTCGAAGACGGCAACGCCTCGGACTTCGCGCGCGCGCTGTCGGAGATCGGCACCCTGCGCGTCCAAACCGACGACGCGCTCAACGCAGCCCTCGCCCTCGCGCCGCCGACCGCGGAAGGCAGCGCCCTCCTCTTCCGCGTCGTGCGCGGCAAGGAAGAAGGCGACGTCAAAGGCACATTGCGCGCGACCGGCACCCAAGGCCGCTTCCTCGCCACGCAAGATTTCATCCTGCCCGCCGGCCAAGACAGCGTCGCCGTGAAATTCGATCTCGCCACCGAACTGCGTAACGATCTCGCGCGCGTCGAAATCGCCGACCGCCAATCGGCAGGCAGCGTCGTCCTCATCGACGAACGCTGGCGCCGCCGCCCCGTCGGCCTCGTCTCCGGCCAAACCGTCGACACCGCGCAGCCGCTGCTCTCCGACCTCTTCTATCTGGACCGCGCGCTGCAGCCCTACGCCGAACTCCACCACGGCAAGATCGGCGACCTCGTGCGCTCTGGCCTCTCGGTGCTCGTCCTCGCCGACGTCGGCCAAATCGTCGCCGACGACAAAGCGGCGGTCAGCGAATGGATCGCGCGCGGCGGCGTCCTCATCCGCTTCGCCGGACCAAAGCTCGCCTCGCAATCCGACGAACTCATCCCCGGCAAACTGCGCACCGGCGGCCGCCTCCTCGGCAGCTCGATGTCGTGGGAAGAACCGCAACGCCTAAGCCCCGACTGGCCCGAAGACAGCCCCTTCGCCGGCCTCGCGACAGCGCCCGACGTCACCATCACGCGCCAAGTGCTGACCGAACCCGGCGCCGGCAGCGACATCCGCACCTGGGCGCAACTCGGCGACGGCACGCCGCTCGTCACCGCCATGCGCCAAGAGAAGGGCTGGATCATCCTCTTCCACGTCACCGCGAACACCGCCTGGTCGTCGCTGCCCATCTCCGGCCTCTTCGTCGACATGCTCCGCCGCACTGTCGCGCTGTCATCCGGCGTCACCGGCGACGACCCCGCAGCGAGCG
>JAEUMM010000175.1 GCA_016792645.1 Alphaproteobacteria bacterium
GGTTTGAGTTTCGCGGACCGCGATTACTATTTGAAGGACACGGCTGAGTTCAAAAAGCTGCGCGGCGAGTTGCGCGCGCATGTCGAGCGGATGCTGAAGCTTGCGGGCGTGAAGAACGCTGGCGAGCAGGCGGACTGGGTGCTGGCGATCGAGACGGAGATCGCGAAGGCGCATTGGCCGCTTGAGAAGGCGCGCGATGATGAGCTGACCTACAATCTGTGGCCGAAAGCGAAGTTCGATGGGCTTGGCGTCGGATACAATTGGAACTTGATCCTCGAAGCTGCCGGGGTCGAGAAGCAGACGGAGTTTCTGGTCGGGCAACCGGATACGCTGATTGCGGTGTCGAAGCTCATCGACTCCGTGCCGCTGCATCAGTGGAAGGCGTATATGCGCTACCACCTGTTGGCGGGGTACGCTCAGTATTTGCCCAAGGCGTTCGATGCGGAGCGCTTTGCGTTCTACGGGACGATCGTGCGCGGACAGCCGAAGCAGCAGGAGCGTTGGCGGCGCGGGATGGACATGCTGTCCAATTACTTGGGCGAGCCGTTGGGTCAGCTTTACGTCGCGAAGTATTTCCCCGCGTCCGCGAAGGCGGACGTCGAGACGATGATCAAGCACTTCGGTACGTCGCTCAGCAATCTGATCGACAAGGCATCTTGGATGAGCGCTTCGACGAAGAAGGAGGCGCGCGCGAAGCTCGACGCGTTCGGGGCGAAGATCGGCTATCCGGACAAGTGGAAGGACTATGCGTCGCTGAAGATCGATCGCGGCGATTTGGTCGGCAACGTCGTACGTTCAACGGCGTGGCAGTGGACGGACATGCTGAACAAGCTGGGCAAGCCCATCGACACGCATGAGTGGCTGATGGTGCCGCAAGAGAACAACGCCTATTACTGGCCGCAGCGGAACGAGATCGTGTTCCCGGCCGGCATTCTGCAGGCGCCTTACTATGATCCGGCCGCGGATCTTGCATCGAACTATGGCGAGATCGGCGCGACGATCGGGCATGAGATGAGCCACGGTTTCGACGACCAGGGGCGCAAGTCGGATGCGAAGGGCGTGCTGCGCGACTGGTGGACGAAGGAAGATGCCGCGCGTTACACGGCCGAAGCGCAGAAGCTGGTCGGGCAGTACAACACGTATGAGCCGATCAAGGGGCTGAAGATCAACGGACAGCAGACGTTGGGCGAGAATATCGCCGACCTTGCGGGTCTTATCATTGCCTATGACGCCTATAAGATCGCGCTTGGCGGCAAGCCTGCGCCGGTGATCGATGGGTTGACGGGCGATCAGCGATTCTTCCTGGCGTATGCGCAGTCGTGGCGGGTGAAGTATCGCGAGGAGCGGCTGCGCGACCTGTTGGTCAGCGACGTGCATTCGCCGGCAATGGCGCGCGTCAACGGCGCGGTGCGCAACGTCGATGCATGGTATGCGGCGTTCGACGTGAAGCCGGGCGACAAGCTTTATCTGAAGCCTGAGGATCGCGTGCGGCCCTGGTGAGTTAGAGGCCGAGCGCGTCCATCTTCGGCGCTTCGTATGTATCGTTCTCGCCAGGATAGCGGAGTTCGGTTTCGAACTTGCCGCTTTCCTTGGCGAGCGCCCAGATGAGGCTTTGGCCGGCCGGCGCGATGTTGGGTTCGCTTGCGTAGAGCGGGTCGGCGAACGCCGTCGCTGCGTCGATCAATCGCCAGCCTTTGTCGCGAAAGGCAGACAAAGCCTCACCGAGAAACAGGCTGCATGCGAGATTGTGGTGCAGCAGGAGCGTGTGCGGCGGTGAGCGGCCAAGCACGCGCCGCGCCAGGCCGTCGTAGTACGTAGCGCGCTCGAGCAGATGAGCCACGTAATAGCGGTAGTAGGGGTCGAGGTCGGGGTTGGGAGTGTCGGCCAGGCGTTTCATCATCCGTTGGTTGATGTACCAATCCGATGTGTCGATGGTTACGTGGCCGTTGCGATAGCCGTTCTTCTTGAGAAGCGCGCGCATCGCGTCGCGGGCTTCGGGCGTTTTGCCTTCGGCAAGATACGGAAAGCGAAACAATTTGGTGTACGTGCGTTGCCGCGCATAGACCTTTTCGGCGCGCCGGATGTCGGCCATCGTGGCCGCCGGATCCTCGCCGGTGTAGTAGGCGTGTGTGTAGGTATGATTGCCGATCGTGTGGCCGTGGTTGGACCAGACCTCTAACGCTGCCCGGCCAGACACGTTGTCGACATTCTTGCCGGCGGGAAAGGCGGCTGCTTTGATATTGAAACGATCGAGCGTGATCATGATGTTGCCGTGGCGCGCCAATCCGCCTGCGAACTTGGTGTTCGCGAGGTCGAAATCGTCGATCGTCACTGCGAGTTGCGGCGCGTCATCGATGGCGGCGGCGGCCGGCTTCGAGAGAGCGATCAGCGCGGCTGCGCTGGTCAGGAGAGTGCGACGGTCGATCATGCTTTCTTACGCTTACCCTTCGGCTTCGGTGTGGCTTTCGTCTTCGTCTCAGGCGTTTTCGCAGGTGATACCGACCCTGTCAGGCCCATTTCCGTTTGCAGCTTCTTCGTCAAGCCGGAAGCCACGAGGGCGTGGGCGCGGGTTAGGTAGGCCCTGAGTTCATTTCTGGCCAAACGGGTGGGTTTGTCGAGCGAAACCCAGTGGGCGCGGGCGAGGTAGGGGGCGGGGATGATGCCGGGGAGTTCGGTCAGGATGCGGAAGCTTTCTTCCGTCGCTTTGAACGACATGCCGGCCGGCGACTTGTCGTCGTGGACGCCTATGACGGCGAACATTTTGCCGGCGATCTTGAAGACGCGATCGTTGCCCCATTGGACGGTGACCGTCGCGTGCGGCAGCGACAGCAGGAATTCTTCAACCTCGGTGACTTTCATCGCGCGGCTTTCGTGACGGCGCGAGAGTTTTCCACGCCGCGAGGGCGAACGCCAGGGCAGCCGCCATGGGCGACAGCAGCGCGCCAGGGTCTTCCATCGTCCATAGCGTGAGGCCGGTGACGATGCACCACAGAAGCGGGATCGCAAGCGCGTGCCATTGCGGCCGCCGTGCGAGCAGGAGAATGCCGAGTGTGGCGATTGCCGTGGGGTCGGGCGCGAGGCCGAAGATCTCCGATTGTGTCCACGGGCGGCCGACGAGCAGTGCGATCGCCGGCTGGATGACGAGCGCGAAGGCGAAGAGCGTGATGCCTGTTCGCGACCGGCTTGAGAGGTCGAGTGCGTCGCGGACGACGCCGGTCCACAGCAGCAGCAACGCTTGCAGAACGAAGGCGGCGGCGAAGTAGACGGCTGCCCAGTTGATCGTGGCGTAACGGTCGAGGTGGAACGCCCATGCGTTCCATAGCCAAACGATCGCCAGTATCGCGGCGACGGTTCGGCCGTCGTTGCGGCGGATCGACACCATGATCGCGATGGCGAGTGCCGCTGCTGCGATGTGTGCGGGCCAGACGGCTTCGTTGTAGAGTTCGAAGAGACGATGATAGGTGCGCGGCGAGAACAGTAGAAAGTCGGAGAGCGAGTAGGTCCACCACTCCGACATCAGGCGGTGCCCACGGCGGCGAGAATGCGGGCGCGCATTGCTTGGTCGGGAAACGATCCGGAAGCGGCCGCGAGGTTTTCTTGCACGTGGGCCACGCTTGTTGTCGCCGGGATCGGGCAAGTGACGGCGGGGTGCGCGATGATGAACTTCAACATCAGCTGCGCCCAACTCTTGCAGCCGAGTTCGGCGGCGAAGGCGGGCAGTGGTTTGACGCGCGTCGCCTCGATGAGGTCTCCGCCTTCAAAGGGGCGGTTGACGATGACGGCGATCTTGCGTTCGCGGGCGAGCGGCAGGATGCGGCTTTCGGCTTCGCGGCTTGCGACGTTGTAGGTGATTTGGATGAAGTCGATGGGTTGCGTCTTCATGATACGCTCGAGTTCGTCGTGGCGCCGGCCGTGCGACGTGGTGACGCCGACGTAGCGCAGTGTGCCTGCGGCCTTCATCGCGAAGAGCGTGGGCAGGTGTTCTTCCCACGACAGAAGATTGTGGACTTGCAGCAGGTCGAATTTGGGCACGCCCCAGAAGCGGCGCGACTCTTCGATTTGCGCGGGGCCGTTGCTGCCGCCGGAGATCCAGACCTTCGTCGCGGCAAAGAGGCGCGATGCGTTGCCTGCTTTCTTGATGCCTTCGCCGATGACTTCCTGCGATGAGCCGTACATCGGCGATGAGTCGATCAGCCGTCCGCCTGCCGCGAAGAATGCGCGCATCACGGCCGTCGACGCGTTGCGGCCTGCCGGGTCGTTGCCGACGTTGAAGGTGATCCAGCTGCCGAGACCGATGAGCGGCAGCGCTTCGCCGGATTTGGGGATGGCGCGCGTTAGGATCGCTTGTTGAGCGGTCGACAGCGCGGGTAGCGTTGCCGCCGCCGCGCTCGCGACGAGCATCGCGCGGCGGGTGAGGGGTGCATGCGTCAACGCCAATTCTCCATTCGTTGCGAACGGAAATTCTATCCAAAGGTCACGCCCCGGCGTTGCACGCCGAGTGATGTTGGCCTTCACTTCGGCGTGAGGGCGTGGCTCGCCGTCAGGCTGCGGCGAAGGCTTCGATCTCGCGCGCGACGTCTCTCATCAAGCTCGACCAGTCGCCGAATTTTGCCGGCGTGAGAACGCGCGTGTTCGCGTACCATGGATAGTGGTTTGTTCCGAGCTGCGGCCATACCCGTCCCGCGGTCAGGAACCAGGTTTCGGTTCCGGTCGCTGCGGCGAGCGAGGCGGCCGCCGTCGGCGCG
>JAEUMM010000178.1 GCA_016792645.1 Alphaproteobacteria bacterium
AGTCGGCCGAGCTTTCGCATTTGGCCGACATGTTCTCGGCCGGCGCCGACGGCTATCTGCTGAAGAGCATTTCAGCGAACGCGCTGATCGAGTCTTTGAAGTTGGTCGCGCTGGGTGAGAAAGTTTTCCCAAGCATGCTGACCGACTTTCTGGGCGCGATGCGGGCGAACCAGACGGGGACGAGCGAGCGCGTGCGCGTCGGCGACGTGGCGCTGTCGCAGCGCGAGATCGACATCATTCGCCGCTTGGCGGACGGGCATTCGAACAAGTCGATCGCGAAGGATCTCATGATCACCGAGGCGACGGTGAAGGTTCACTTGAAGACGGTGCTGCGCAAACTCGGCGCGTCGAACCGCACGCAAGTTGCGATCTGGGCCGTGCAGCATGGTCTGACCAACAACGGCAGCAACAGCCAGCGCGGCAACGGACGTTCGAAACCGGCGGTTTAAGAGTCCGAAAGCGCTGCCGCTCGTGGAGAGGCTTCAGGCCCCTCAGTCATTTTCGCATCGCTCCACGCCCGAAAATATCCTCTCCCGCCAGGGGAGAGGGAGGCGCCCACGTTCCTACCTGTCAAACGTCGGATTGTTTTCCAGTTCGGGGTGGGGGCGGAATTCGGGCATGATGCTGAGGTCCGGGGCGCTGTTGCGGCGCCTGGACGGGCCGCGCACCCGCGCCAGGCCATAGGCGCCGGCGGTCCAGCTGTCGACCGCGCCGCCGTACCCCGTTTCGATGAGACCCGACACGCGATCGGTCCAGGCCGTGACCGCGTAGGCCGGTGCGAAGAGGCGATAGTAGTCGGCGGCGTAGTTCGCGAACGATTGCGAACGCAGCGCGTGCGTGAGGAAGCGATAGCCATAGGCATCGCCGCTCGGCGCGAGCGCCGCGAAATGTCCGTAGGTCGGTGCGACCAACGGCATGGGCACCTTATCCATTTTCGCGACGCCCTTAAGGCCGAGCCCGCTCACGCTCGTCGACAGCGAAGCGTTCCCATCGGCCGAGGGCGGCACAAAGTGAGGCATCGGTCCGATCGCAGCGCCGTTCACGCTGGGAAAGGAATATTTGTCGTCCGCCGTTGCGGGAGAGACGAAGACGCCTGCAAGCACCAGCGCCGACGCTGCCAAGAAACTCCGATTGTGTCTCATGATTAGTCCTCAGCCGAGTGAGCGGTGCCGCAGGTTCGCGACTCGCCTGGAAATCATCGCAAATGAAATAGAGGCCGGGAAGCACTCTTCAACGCCTACCCCGAAAGTGACGGTCGTCACTCATCTGGAGCCGACCCAGACGGCAAATGCACTTGGTGCGTGCGGTTGGTCTGTCTGCTCACGGTTCTGGAGACTTTTGTCCACACCCAGCGACCGTTGGGGGTACGCCGAATGGGGTGCCCTTTGGAGCCCTGCGCATTTCGACGGGGGAACACACCCTTGGGGTAATTCGTATGACGCGAAAGCTGAGCCGTTGTCTCCAATGCTATCGCGTGTGAACTCGCCGTAATTTCCGCCCAACGGCGCTGGGGCGCGGCCTTCGATATTAGGGGGCGTGACCGCACGTATTTGGGGTGGGACATGAAACGCCTAACGGCCCTTGCATTGGGGCTTCTTGTATCGACGACGCTTACATCTTGTGCAGGCTTGGCTCCCGGCGACGCTTCCGGCGTGAAACCGCTGGTTGTTTATCCGGTGACGTCGAACGACACACCGTACAGCCAATGTTTGCGCAAACTGCAGACCGTCCCGGCGGCAAACTTGCCGGTCTTCGCGGTCGGCGAAGTCGCGGATAAAACGGGCCAGGTTCAGTATTACGACAAGGCCGGCAATAACTTGACGCAGGGCGCCGCCGAAATGGTGATGAGCGCCCTCTACAAAACCGGCAAGGCGCATCTCGTCGAACGTTACGACCTGCGCATCCCGCTCGCGGAAGTGAAACTGGCGGAACAAAACCGCCTGAATCGTTCGGTCGATGCGTTCGGTAAGCTTCCGTCGACGGATTTCATCATCGTAGGGGCTCTCACGGAGCTCAACTACAACATCGTGACAGGCGGCATCGGCCTACGCGTTGCGGGCGTCGGCGGCGGTGCGCGCATGGCCGTCGTCAATGTCGCGATGGATTTGCGCATCATCAATTCGAAGAACTTTGCGGTGGCGTATGTGTCGTCACTGCAAAAGCAGATTTACGGATACGAAGTCGAAGCCGACGTGTTCCGCTTCTGGGACTCGACGCTGGTCGAACTCGAAGCGGGCCACGTGCGTAATGAGCCGTTGCAGCTCGGCGTTCGTTCGGTCGCCGAGATGGCCGTCTATCAGATCATGACCGACTTCCTGAGACTCCCGAGGGACCCGAGCTGCGCCCTCGTTGAGAACGACCATATGTCGTCTTACTTAGAGCAGCTCAAACCCAATGGGGAGACCACTAAATGATAGCGCTAAAGAGTGCGAGGACCTTGGCGGCAAGCCTCGGCGTTCTCGCGTTCAGTGCGATGGCCGCCACGCCGGCCATGGCATTTGATGACGTAGACTGGGACTGGTACACCGATGTCAAAGAGAACATTGACATCGATGTTGACGTCGACATCGACGTCAATCCGACGGGCCTCGTCCAAGTCGAGAAGCTGCAAATCTTTCTCGGCAACGTGAACGCGGAGTCGAAGGTTCACGACATCAACAACGTGCAGTACGACCGTGATCAGTACTTCGACAGCAAGTTCTTTGCTGACGGAGAAGCGATTCCGGCTCTCGGCTACCACGGGATTCCGCTGGAATTCATCTTCTGCCTGTGCAAGGGCGACAATTGCGACGTCGATGAACTCGCATTTGACGCGACGATCGACTTGCCGTCGGTCATCAGTGCGGCGACGGCGGTTGGCAACAACCAATCGATCACGTCCGACGTGCCGGTGTTCCTGCACGACGGGCAGTTCGTGGCGAACACGCTCGACAACTACTACGACTATGACACACTGAAGGCGGCGATGCCCGCGAGCCTGAGTGGCGGCAACGGCGGTTATAACGCCGGCAACCTCCACACGGACTTGGCGGTTCTGTTCACGCTGGCTTCGGGTTTTGGGCTTTTGACGCCGGCGGAAATCAGTGCCTCGTCGACAGTCTACAACATCAATAACGCGACGGTTGACAGCACGGCGACAGCCGTGGCGAACAACCTGAGCGTGACGCTTGAGTCGAACGTCACCGGTGAGCCGGCGGCGAGCGCCGGTTTGAAGACGACCTCGGTTCCTTGCGTTTGGAATTGCGGTCCTGGCGGCGGCGGTAACCATGATACCGCCATCATCAGCAACCACGTTGTGATCGCCGACATCACGCAGTTCGCCTACGCCAACGTTTCGGCGGTGTCGAATGTGTGCGACGTCGAACTCAACGAGTACACCAACCTCGCGCCGGACGTCCTCGGTCGTCCGATCGTGAACTCGGTGGCGACGGCCGTCGGCAACAACGTCAGCATCACTGTTGGCGTGCCGACCGTCGAAGCTCCGTAATAACTTACTTTGACGAATGCGGGCGGGGACATTGTTCCCGCCCGAACTTCCAAGAAAAGCGCTTGCGCACCAGGCAATAGGGATAGCAGCCATGAACAAAATTGCGATCGGAACGGTACTCGGTTTGGTATGCGCGGCGGCCGCGTTTTGCGGCACTGCACAGGCGGATCCCCTTGGCGGGAAAGAGCCATGGAGCTTCACGCCGGTGAACCGTGCCGGCTTGGCAGTGGCCATCAAGGGGATCGAAGACCCCAACAGCGGGGGCGCAGGCGGCGGAGCCGGCACGACGATCGTGTGCGGCGGAACGAGCGGCGGACAAGGCGACGGATCGACGGGCAGCGGCTCGTCGGCGACGGCGAACAACAACTGCGTCATCGTCAACAATTCGACCGGCGTGATCATCGACACTGATCAGGATTCGGTCGGCAATCAAAGCTCGAACAGCAGCGCTTCCTCGACGACCAAGAGCGGCGGGAGCATAGACGATGTGTCGGCGATCTTGAGCGGCAATAAGCAAGGGTTGTAGTTCGACCAGGGGCGGACTTTCCCGCCATATGATGATGGGATGAGCCATGCGCCTCGCGATGTCAGTTGGGATTGGATTAGTTTCAGCCATGACGATTTTAGTCCCAGCGTTCGCCGCTGTTGGATCAGCGTCCGGTGCTAAGTCGGCGCAGGCGGGTTTGCAGAGGGCGGCCGATCAATGTTTCGGTAAGGAGAAAGTCGGCTGGGCCGAAGTTATTCTAGCTTGCGAGGTCCTGCTCAAAGCTAAGGTAAAGCCCGATGTGAAAGCGGGCGCTTACTTCAACCGGGGCTCCGCTTACCTGCGGTTGGGTGGCGGGAAGAACGCGCTTGCCGATTTCAACGCGGCTCTAAAAATCCAACCGACCTTTGCGCGAGCCCTCGAAGCGCGCGCCGGGATCTTGACCGCTCAAAACAAATACGACCAGGCGTTGGCCGACCTGAACAAGGCGATCTCACTCGATCCGAAGTCGTCGGTCGCGTTCAACAATCGCGGCATGGTATATTTGGCCAAGAAGAACTTTCCCAAAGCCATCGCCGATCTGACGAAAGCCGTCGATCTTGCGCCGAGCGATCCGCAGTCGTATGCCGCGCGGGCCAGCGCCTATATCGCCAGCGGCGACGCCCCCAAGGCATTCGCCGATCTCGACAAGGCGATTGCGATGGATTCCAAGTTGATAGTTGCGCTCTTTAACCGCGGTACCCTGTTTGCCGCGAACGGTGAGAAGGACAAGGCAAAGAAAGATTTTCGCTCGGTGCTGGCGATCGACCCGGGCAACAAGAGGGCGACAGAGCAGCTGACCGCTTTGGAGAAGGCAGGGGGCTGATCATGAAGCGGTTTCTGTTTTCGCTTGTCGCGATGCTCGGTGTCGTGCTGGCGGTGAACCTCGCGGAGGCCAAGGACAGGCCGAAGGCCAAGCCGAAACCGGGGCAACTCACCACGGCGGACCTCAGCACCTGCATGGGCCTGAACAACGCGACACCGCGCGATCAGGTGCCTGCTTGCACGAAGATCATTAACTCAGGTGATGTCAAACATCCGCATCTCGGTGATTACTATGCGACGCGCGGCGGCGCCTATTTCGCGCTCAAGCAGTTCGACAAGGCTCTCGCCGATCTCGACAAGGCGCTGAGCATTCGCAAAGCGCCCGAGTTCTACTTCCAACGCGCGCTCGTCCGGCTGGCGCGAAACGAGAATGAACCCGCCAAGGCGGATTTGGCTGAGGTGATAAAGCTCAAGCCTGAGTTTTCGGCAAGCTATATGATGCGCGGACTGATTGCTTATCGCGCGGGTGAGTACGCGGAGGCCGTTACCTATTTCGACAGCGCGGTGAAACGCGTGCCGACCTATTACCAAGCCATCTTCGCGCGCGGGGTCTCTAAGAAGAAATCCGGCGATGATTCCGGTGGCGACGCCGACCTCAAGACGGCCCGTGGTATGCGGAGCGGGGTTGACAAGGACCTAGAGAAGCTTGGCGTTACGCCCTGACTTTCCTTTGCCGCGCGGGTCTGGCCCGTGTTACGTGAGCGCGACGGACGTGTGGCCGTTGCGTCGTTAGAATGCGGCCCCCAACCAGGAGAGTCTTATGCCTCGTAAGGCGATTGCGGGCTATGCTGCGGCGTTCGTGCTTTGGGTTGCGCTTCTCGTTCTCCCCGCCGTCGCGCCTGCCATCGCACGTGAGACGGCAAGGCCGGAGCCGGCGCTTTGGAAGATCGACGGCCCGCACGGCGACATCTATCTCTTCGGCTCGATCCACCTGCTTCCCAAGGGATTTGCCTGGCGGCGGCCGGAACTTGATGCTGCTCTCCTCCAAGCGCAGCAGCTCGTCTTCGAGCTGGACTTGGACGCGGCACAGGATGCGGCGGCGAAAACGGAACTCATCGCGAAACACGGCTTTCTCAAGCCCGGCGAAAGCCTTCATGCAATGCTTGCGGCCGAACATGGCGAGCGACTGGATGCGGTCGCCACATCGCTTGGGCTGAACCCTGCTGCGATCGACCGGATGCGCCCGTGGCTGGCGGCGGTTACGGTGAACTCGCTCTCGATCCTCAAACAAAACAGCAAGCCGGGACCCGCGGCCGATCCGTCAGCGACGACGAACGACGCGGCCGGCGTCGATGTTCAGCTGTGGGCTTGGTCGAAGGCTGTGGGCAAGAAGCGCCTCGTGCTGGAAACCGCCGAGGATCAAATCGGTGTTTTTGCAAACCTATCGCGCGAGCAAGAGGTCGAGTTCTTGATTGCGACGCTCCAGGACGTGAAGCGAACGCCTGAAACACTCGGCTCGATGATCGAGGCTTGGACGAAGGGCGATACGGCCCGGCTCGACAAAGCGTTCAATGCCAGCATGGATAGCTTCCCTGCGCTGCGCAAAGCCGTTTTGCGCGACCGCCACGAACGATGGCTGCCGCAGATCGAGGGCATGATGTCCGACGGCGGTACTCATGTCATCGTGGTCGGCGCGGCGCATCTGGTCGGCAGGGACAGCGTCATTGCCATGCTTCGCGCCAAGGGCGTTACGGTGGAGGGACCTTAGAGTTGGAGCTGCGGCGGGTTCGCTCACTCGCTCTAGTCAGTCGCAGAACGGTGCGTGAGTATCGGCATGATGCGTTTAGATCGAGAGATGAAACTTGTCGTCTGCCCAGAGAATAGGATTGCCGCCCAAAGCCACATTCCATTCTGCAGTGGGCAGCGCTCGCCGCGCATGGGCCAGGTGAAACAGGATTGTATTTAGCATGGCGGCTTGCGCGGTTGGCTCTTTGGGGAGATAGACCCAAAAGTAGGTTGCGTTGGCCGGCGTATCGCTTGAGACGGTCAAGTGCGAACCGTTCTCGGTCGACCAAGTCTTCAGAAGTTCGTTCGGATCGATGCCGGCCGCTTTCAACGTTTTGACGATGGCATCGCCGAGTTCGTCGACTGCGACCCAGAACGGGTGCGCATCGTCGCACGGCATGTTTTCGCCGTGCGGCGCTGAGATGTGGCAGGTGATGCGAAGCGGCGATACTACCGTCTCGCGACGCGTTGGATCTTGGCCGTTCATATTGCGCTATCGAGGCCTTCTTGCGACTGTTCCCGGCTCGGCGCGAAAGACGATGCCGTCTTCTTGAAGGAGATCATCCTCTGGCTGAAAGGTCCACGCCCTTCCGCAGGTCCTGGTGGCTCTATGTCCAAGCCTTAATCGCGGCTTGGATCGTTGGGCCACTGATGACCTACTTCGGTTATTACGGCGTGCAGACCGAAGAGACGGTGATCGTCGTCATCGCGGCTGCGGGCTTGATCGCCGGACCGATGCTGATCGTCGTGGCGCCGTTCATGCCGCGGCCGGGTTACGGACCGTGCCCGCTGTGCGGCGCGAAGATGTATCAGATGTTTGGCCCCGGCGAAGGGGGCTACCTGGTCTGTCCGCGCTGCGTTGCGTATGCGAAGGCCGACGGCGACAAGCTTTCGCTCATTCCGACCCACAGCATGAGTGCAACACCCGTATTCGCCGCTGCTGTGCCATGGGACGACATCACCGGCGAGCCGGGCAAGACGATCGCGTTTACGGCGCAGGATGTCGTCATGGACAGGCTCAATCAACTCATCACCCGCAAGGACGGCGTTCGTGTCATCGACAAATGGCCGCCCGAATGTTGCGTCTGCGGGTCGCCGGCCACGCGGCACGAAGACGCTGCGGTGGAGGTTTCGATCAAGGGCCGGGCTCTGGACACACACGCGACGGTCGTCGCTCGCGGCGTGCCTTACTGCGGCGCGCACAGGGATGGAATCGCATTCGGCCGCGTCGACTTCGCAACAAGCCTGTTCGAAGATGCGACCGGCTTCGGCATCAAGTTCCGGAGCCACGCCTACCGGGAGGCTTTCCGAAAATTGAATCCTCACAAGTTCGACAGTCAGCCCGAGGGGCCGCTCAAGGTCCGCCCCGCCCGCGAATAACGGGCAGCGGCCGAGAGTTAGGAAACCTCGTCCGCGCATTGCGCACGCGATCGCGAAACGACAACCGGCCTATTTCGATGTCTTCCTTGCGTCGAGAAACTTGCTCAGCGCCTTTTCGAAGATGCCGGCTTCCTCCTCCGGCAAGTCGGCGAAGCCCACGGCGAGAGTGTAATCGGCAGCTTCGTCGCTCACGGCGGAGAACACCTTGGCAATGTGCAGCTCAATCTCGGCGGGACTTCCCTGCGCGCAGAGGCGGGCGGCTTCTTGGATGTAGCCTTGGGTGCGCGTGACCAGGGTGGAGGTTTGTTGCTGAACCTTCAGGAACGCGTCCCATTGCGCCTTGTAACCAGCGGTCGGAATCAGCACGCGACGGCCCGCTTTTGCGGCGGCGACGACCAAATCTTCGGCGCTGGTGGGGATCGAAGACGTCGCGCCCGAGACGCCGAGCAAGCCGTCAACCGCCGATTTCGCGCGATCGAGGGCTTCGTCCTTAGCGAAGGAGACCATGACCTCGCGCGCCAAGTTCGTCGCGCCCGATTTGCGGTTCGTTTCCGCGAGCGGCAGGTACTTTTCGGCGATCGCCAGACGGTCTTTCAGGGCTGAGCCCGATTGCATCAGCGCTTTGCGCGAGGCCCAAAGCGCGTCGCTGGTCGCTTTGAGCGTCGTTTTCTCCGTCGCCAGCAATGCGACACGCGCGTTGTCGCCGGCGATCTGGTCATGGGCCGTTCGGAAGCGCGTTCCTAGCCCGTTGATTTCAGCGAGCTTTTGATCGATCGGCGCCGACGCAATCAGGTAGACCATATCGGTCAGCGGTTTGCGCCAACCTTCCGGCATCGGAGCGGCGGCGGCCGGCGCCGCGGGTGCCGCGGCAAAGAGCGGCGGGTCGAGCCGCTTTTCGGAGATGGAGAACCAAGGGTCGATAACGCCAGCGTAATTGTGGTGGTCGCGTTCATAACGCATGAAGGCTGGATCGCGACCGAAGACCTCGATGTAGCTGATCAGTGTTTGCAGGACCTTCGGCTCGTTCATGAGCGCGAGGGCGGTTTCGGATAACTGTCCGGCCATCTCTTCAGTCTTGCGCAAACGGTGTTCCGCCGGCGTCACCTTCGCCTCCAGCGCGGCATTCGCCGTGCGCTGCGTCGCGATCTCGTCGTTCACGATGCGGATTGCGCCGCGCAGGAACCCGTTTGACTGTTCAGCCAGCAGCACGGCGTTGCGGGCCTCGGCGAAACGCCGCGACACGTTGAGAAATTCTCGGTAGGCGAATGCGTAAAAATCGTCGAGCCGCGCGCTGAACTCGCTATCCGTCGCCGGGTAAGGCGCCGACCGAAAACGGTGTACGTCGAGATATTGGCCGAAGGCGTTCAACTCCGCTTGAAACGCACTTGTTTGGCGGGCGAGTTCTGACTGCGTCGGCTGCGGGGCGAAGTCATCGCATCGGCCATTGGCACAAGGATCTGGCGGAGGGTCGACGCAACCTCCCACTTTTCCGCAGGGGATTCCAAAAGGCTTCGCCCTGGCGTCGTCACTGCCGACTGCCAAAATCGAGGCGAACGCCAAGCACAACACCAAGAGAGTCTTTCGCACGACCAGCTCCCCCTCTAGTAGCCATGATACAATGCGGGTTGGGAGCCGCCAATGTGTCCCGATCGCTGCTGCTGCCCTCGCGCATCCCACGCATTTTGGAATGCCCTGTGCTTACGACTGCCGAGTGAGTTGGCAAGCCGAGAGGAGCGCCCTCTTCACGGAGTGGTGTGGTCTCAGCTCGATCCCCGGTATACGTCGCACCCGCACAGCGATTGATATCCAACCACTCACGCCGCCTACGCATCAGCCGTGATACGCCGCATGTGTGTTGTGCAGTTCCGGGTTCGAGTCGGAAGGTGATTTCGAGCTTGACAATAGTTCATGTTTTGTTTATGTTTTAGTCCAAACTCAAGTCACCACACGGCTGTGGTGCTGATCGCTCATGCCCCGCAGTCTCTTGGTTGGTCCAAACATGTCGGACAAGGCGCCGCCCCTACGCGACGAGCCGCCGCCCGCCGAGGCGTTTCGAGGCATCTCGCCTGACCGGGCCGCAGTGAACGCGCGCACATCGGCGGCGTCCGCGCGTACAGGGCGGATAACGTCGGCGATCAGCCGGGCGCAGAAGCTTTGGATCGCCGAAAACAAGCCTTTCGCACTGTCAGGTCTTGCTGACCCCGAGCCTTGGCCCGAACCGGTCGCCCTGGTCGAACTGTTGGACGGGCTCATGGTTGTCATAAACCGGTATCTTCATGTCGACGATCATGGCGCGCATACGCTGGCGCTTTGGATCGTGCATGCATGGTCGGTCGAATGGGCGTCCTCTTCGCCGCGTTTGGCGATCATCAGTCCGCCATCGGCCGCCGGCAAGACAACGACGCTCCGGTTGATTGGTGGGCTCGCCCCTCGGCCCCTGATGCTTGCGCCCTCACAGATGTCGATCCTGTTGCGCACGATCGATCTTGTGCACCCGACGCTGCTGATCGACGACGCCGATACTTGGGTACTCCCAAACCGGCGTCTGCGCGCGCTGCTCGCGACCGGTCATGCGCGTGACGCCATGCATCTCAATCCAACCGTTCACGCGTTCGAGTCGGTGGCTTGGTCTTGCTTCACGCCCTGCGTGCTTGCGATCAGCGGGCGGCCGCCGGCCGATTTGGCCAAGCGCTGCATCTCGGTGGCCGTTGCTCCTGCATTGCCTCAGGAAAGGCGAGAGACTCTGCTGCCCAACCAGATGCCGCCTGTATTTGCGCAATTGCGCGCCCGTGCCGTGCGGTGGGTTCAGGATCAAGGTCGCGAGGCCGCAACGCGCGCGCCCCAATTGCCGCACGGTCTTCACGGCTCGTCGATCCAAAACTGGCGTCCCCTTCTCGCGATCGCCGAATGTGCCGATGTCGACTGGGTCCAACGCGCGCGTGCAGCGGCCCAGACTTTGACTGCAGCTCATGTCGAACGAAGCCTCGATTTCGATCTCTTGGCCGATGTCCGAGCGGCATTTGGCAAGGCAGACCGCATGACCACAGATGCGCTTCTCAAATTCTTGCTCGAAGATCATGCGCGGCCCTGGCGGCGGGCCGAACATGGTCGACCGCTCGATGCGCGTGCGTTGGCGCAGCGGCTTCGGCCCTACGGCGTACGCCCGCGCGTGATTAGGATCGAACCGGACGGTTTTGCGCGCGGTTATATGGCGAGCGACTTTGGGGATGTCTTCGAGCGCTACTTGGATTCCGAGCATGCGGACCTAGCCTGTGTTCACACGTGAACGCATTTGTGACGGCAAGAATTGCAGATTTTGGCCAATGTGACGCTGTGACGGAAGTGATGAGCGAAGCGGCTAGGCTTCTGAATTCACGTCGCGGAGGCGGCGGCGGCCGATTTGGATTTCGACGCCTTCGGGCGCGGCTTCTTGGATTTGGGCTTGGAATTCGGAGCGCTTCTCGTGGATCGAGGCGATGACCGGACCCATCGCGACGCCGACGTCGACCAAGACCGCTTCAGACAGCTGGAGGCTGGCTTCGATGGTTTCGGGGACGGCGTGGCTGACGCCCATGCGGTAGAGATGGGCGGCGTGGCGGGCGTCTTTGGCGCGGGCGATGATTTGCAGGTCTTTGCGCTCGGCTCTTGCGACGGCGACGACCCGGTCGACCGCGGCGCGCGAGTCCATCGTGATGACGACAGCGCGGGCGGTGCCGATGTGGCAGCGGCGCAGGAAGTCGACGCTCTTCATGTCGCCGTAGAAGACCTGCTTGCCGTTCTCGCGGCCCTTGCTCACCACGCGAATGTCGGAGTCGATGGCGACGTAGGGCACGCCGTGCGTGTCGAGCATCGAGGCGACGACTTCGCCCACGCGGCCGAAGCCCGCGATGATCACGCGCGGCGTTTCATCGTCGGGCACGGCGATCTGGGCGACCGGATCGTTCGCGCCGGCGGGCATGCGCTGCTCCAGCAACTTGCCGAGCTTCGACAGCAGCGGGATCGACGCCATGGTGATGGCGGCGGTCAGTAGCGCGAACTCGCCGGCCGCGGCGGGGACGAGGTTTTCGCTCATGGCCAGGTTGATGAGCACGAACGAGAATTCGCCGCCGGCGCCCAGCATGAGGCCCGCCTGAATGCCGGTCAGCCAACTCAAGCCGAAGAGGCGCGCGGCGGGGGCCACGATCAAGGCTTTGAGCGCGACGAGGCTGGCGGCGGCGAAGACGACGGCGAAAGGTTGTTCCGCGACTTGGACTAGGTCGAGCGTCATGCCGACGGAGATCAGGAAGACGCCGACGAGAAGGCCCTTGAACGGCTCGATCAGGACTTCGACCTGACGGCGGTATTCGGTTTCGGCCAGCAAGAGGCCCGCGATCAGGGCGCCCATGGCGGCCGAGAGGCCGGCGATGGCGGTGATGAGGCTTGTGCCCATGATGACCAGAAGGCAGGCGGCCATGAAGAGTTCGGGGCTTCTCGTCTTGGCGACTTGGCGAAACAGCGGGCGCAGCAAAAGCCTGCCGCCGGCGATGAGGGCGACGACGGCGAGAGCGGCCTGGCCGAGCGCCAGGCCGAAGCGGCCCAGCACGCCGCCTTCGATGTCGAGCGCCAGCATGCTGACGCCGAAGAGGACGGGCACGACGGCGATGTCCTGGAAGAGCAAGACCGCGAAGCTGGAGCGGCCGACGACGGTGCCGAGACGTTTCTCCTCCGACAGGACTTGGACGACGACGGCGGTCGACGACATGGCGAGCGCGACGCCGATGATCAGCGCGGGGACGAGGTCCAGTCCGGCGAAGAGCAGGAGCGAGGCGAGGACGAGGCTCGAGAGGAGGAGTTGGGTCGAGCCCAGGCCAAAGACGAAGTTGCGCATGGTGCGCAGGCGTTCGAACGAGAGCTCAAGGCCGATCATGAACATCAGGAAGACGACGCCGAACTCCGCAACGAGTTCTATGTCTTCATGGTTCGGAATCGTGACCCAGGAGAGGGCGGGATACTTCGCCGCGAATGCGCCGAGGCCGAAAGGGCCGACCGCCATGCCCACAAGAAGAAAGCCCAGAACGGGGCTCAATTTGAGGCGATAGAAAATAGGGATCACCACTGCGGCGGAACCGAGGATGATCAATGCTTCTTTGAAGGTACCCGGATCAATCGTTGCTGCCATACCGAAGGGTATTCAACATCGGCGCGGCGTTTGTCGATGGCGCAAAATGTCCTCCTTCGTTCAGTTGTTCAGGTCTTCGCGCGTGACGCCTTCGAACGTTGTTACATAATCGGCGCCGAAGGCGAGGCTGGGCGTTTGGAAGCCTGGTTTCGCTTCGCCGTTCGCGACGCGCTTGGCGATGTCGAGGCCGGTGAGTGCGGTCAGCGAATAACCTTCGGGCGTGCGCAGGCGCGCGCGCACCGTGTCGCCCTTTGCGTTGCGGCCGACGCCAATGAGAATCGCGTGGCCACGTTTGCGTTCGTCGTCGGTCGGGCCTTCGGGGCGTTTGTCGATTTGGCGTTTCAGGAACGACTGCATGAAGGGCAGGCCCAAGAACGCCTTCACGAGGGTGGGCATCTTCAGCATGCCCTTCATCTCGGGCGTCATTTCGAAATGGACTTCGATGTTCGGAATCTTGGTGGAGTGATACGCCGTCGAGACGTCGCCCCAGCTGATGGCGATCGTGGGCTTTGGACCGGTGCCGAAATCAATGAGGTCTTCGTTCTGGCCTTCCAGCAGTTCGATGTCGCCGTCGCGGCGGACGCTGGTGCCCTTGGCGACGCCTTCGACCATCGTCTTCGCCGTGCCGCGCGACACACCGGAGAGGCCGCCGATGTAGATCTTTAGATCCTCGGCATCGGGCAGGCGGCGCTTGATGTGCGCGGCGAGGCAGTCGGAGGGCACGACATCGAAGCCGACGCCGGGCAGCAGCATGACGCCGGCGGCCTTCGCTTCGGCGTCGCGTTTGGCCAGCGATTCGAAGACGGCGATCTCGCCCGTGATGTCGAGATAGTGCGTTTTGGTGCGAATGCAGGCATCCGCCATCGGCTTCGACGTGGCGGAGAAGGGACCGGCGATGTGCAGCACTGTTGCAACTTCGCCAAGGGCGGCGTCGAGATTTGCCTTGTCGGCGAGGTCGAAGGCGCGCCATTCGAGGCCCAGTTCCTCGGCCAGGGGCTTCACCTTGTCGGCGCTGCGGCCGGCGAGAATTGGCTTTAATCCCTGCGCTTTTGCGGTGCGGGCGGTCAGTTTTCCGGTGTAGCCGGTGGCGCCGTAGATGAGGATTTTGCCCGTTCGCGACATGCTGATTCTCCGTGTGCGGTGCAATGGTCGGCGGTTGCGCAACCCAGCGTCAAGGGCTGTGGCCCACGGGCGTGTGTGGTAAGAGTCGGGTCAAGGGACTGGGGCGTGTGATTATGGTTCGATTGCCTCTTTGGGCGATGTTGATTGTCGTTGCCGCGGGCGCGTCTGTCGCGCATGCCGACAGCGTGACGACGACGCGCGCCTGGTCCAATTGCCAAGGGGGCGAAGGCATCTGGGCCGAGATGCGGATCTCCGGCTGCAACGACGTCATCAAGTCGGGCAAGGCTGCCGGCGCGGACCTCGCCAAGGCCTATTACAACCGCGCCAACACGCTCATGCAAAAGAGCGAGTACAAGAAGGCGATCGACGACTATACGCAGGCGCTTCAGCTGACACCGGAAGACGCCAACTCGTTGCACGAGCGGTGCTGGGCGCGGGCGGTGCTCAACATCGATCTCGAGGACGCCTTGTCGGACTGCAACGAGTCGCTTCGGCTGCAGCCGAACGATGCGGAGACGTTGGGCGGGCGGGCGTTCGTTTATCTGCGGCTCGGCTTCTTTCGCACGGCGGTCATCGACTACGACGCGGCGCTGAAACTCAAGCCGCAGGATGCGCTGTTGATGTTCGCGCGCGGGACCGCCAAGACGCGCGCGGGCGACGACGATGGCGGCAAGGCCGACCGCGGCGCGGCGCGGGCCATCGATCCCGAGGTCGAGACGACCTTCGTGCGCTACGAAGCGGGCGCGGCCAGCGGCGGCATGTGGGCCTCGATGGTCGAGTATTGGCGTGCTGCGATGCGGTGGATCTACTAGCGCGCGAGCGCTCCGCGCGGCGTTTGACAGATCGGCGGAAATTGTCAAATCTGTCGGAATGGAACCCCGGGACGGCATTCTGAAGGCGGCGCAGGTGGTCTTTGCGCGCCACGGCTTTCGCCAGACGGCGATGGCGATGGTGGCGGAGGAAGCCGGGCTGTCGCGGCAGGCGCTCTATCACCACTTCGCCTCAAAGGAAGCGCTGTTCGCGGGTCTTGTCGATGCGCTGCACGAAGGCGCGCTCGACGCATCGAAGGCGGCCGTGGCGAAGAGCGCGGCGAGCGCGCCTGAGGCCATCGCGAATGTGATGCTTGCCTATCACAAGGCGCTGGTGTCGCGCATTCAAGGTTCGCCCTATGCGGCGGAGTTGATCGAGGAGAGCGGGCGGTTGTGCGGGGCGGCGGTGTCGTCGTTCGGCAGGCGGTTCGAGGCGGCGCTTGAGGGCGTCGTCGCGGCGTTCGTGCGCGATGGGCGGCTCAAGCTGCGCAGCGGCATCAGCCCACGCGACGTGACGGAGATGGTTCAAGTTGCGGCCAAGGGTGTGAAGGCCGCGCATGCGGGTGAGAGCGAGGCGAAGTACGCGCAGTCGCTTAAGCGCATGATCAACGTGATTTGTGCGGGTGTGGAAGCGCCGGGGGGCGTGACGCAACAGCATGCCAAGGGGACAGCGAGGAGGATCGCGAGATGACAACGATCACTGTGAACGGGACGGCGCACGAGGTGGATGTCGAGGAAGGCATGCCGCTGCTTTGGGTGTTGCGCGACGTGCTCAATATGACGGGCACGAAGTACGGCTGCGGTGTTGCGGCTTGCGGGGCTTGCACCGTCTTGATCGACGGCGTGGCGGCGCGCAGCTGTTCTATTCCGGCGTCGGCGGTTGCGGGGCAATCGGTCGTGACGATCGAAGGTCTTAAGGAAGGCGGTACGCTGCACAAGGTGCAGCAGGCGTGGATCGACGCACAGGCGCCGCAATGCGGGTTCTGTCAGTCCGGACAGATTATGGCGGCGGTGGCGCTGCTGAAGGAGAAGCCGCAGCCGACGGATGCCGAGATCGACGAGGCGATGACGAACATCTGCCGCTGTGGGGCTTATGCGCAGATCCGCGAAGCCATTCATTTGGCTGCGAAAGCGTAAGGGGAAACACGAACATGGCACTCTCACGCAGATTTGTGATTTTCAGCGGTGTTGCGGCGGCGGGCGGTCTTGCGGTCGGCTATGCGCTGATGCCGTTCTCGACGCTCGATCGCGCCAAAGGGCTGATCGGCAAGGAAGGCGCGACCGCGCTTAGCGCTTGGGTGCGCATCGGCAGCGACAATTCCGTTACCGTTATCGTGCCGCATTCCGAGATGGGGCAGGGCGTTCACACGTCAATGCCGATGATGCTGGCCGAAGAGCTTGACGCCGATTGGTCCCTGGTCCGCATGGAGCAGGCGCCGGCCGATATGGCGTTCGCGAACGGCGCGTTGGCGCGCGAGTATCTGCGCGGCGATTTGTCGATCCCGCAATTCTTGTCGGGCACGACGGATTTTGCGTCGCGCAAGATCGCTGAGTTCATGAACCTGCAGATCACGGGCGGCAGCACCGCCGTTCGCATGACGGGCGTGCGCGGCATGCGCGTCGCGGGTGCGGCGGCGCGGTCGATGCTGATCAAGGCGGCGGCGCAACGTTGGGGCGTGCCGGAAGATCAGGTCATCGCGAAGGACAGCCGGCTCACGCATGCGTCGGGCAAGAGCGCGACGTATGGCGAAGTGGCGGCGGATGCGGCAGCGTTCGAGCCGCCGATTGATCCTCCGCTGAAGGCGAAGAAAGACTACAAGATCGTCGGCACGCCGGTCGCGCGCTTCGACATTCCTGCAAAGGTCGACGGCAGTGCGGTCTACGGACTCGATGTTCGCGAGCCCGGCATGAGCTATGCGGTGATCGCGGCGTCGCCCGTGTTCGGCGGAACGCTGGCCTCGGTCGACGAGGCGCCGGCGAAGGCGATGCGCGGCGTCAAGCAGGTGGTGAAGCTGCCCGCGGCCGTTGCCATCGTCGCGGACAATACATGGCGGGCGAAAGAAGCGCTCGCGGCTCTGAAGCCGGTGTGGAACGAAGGCGCGAATGCGAGCGTCACGCAGGCGTCGATCTTTGCCGGCATGGACGCGGCGTTGGTCAAAGGCGATCTGACCGAAGATCACGCGATGGGGGATGTCGATGCGGCCCTGAAGGCGGGCGGCAAGGCGGTCGAGGCGACGTATCGCGTTCCGTTCCTCGCGCATGCGACGATGGAGACGATGAACTGCACGGCGCATTTTGATGGCGACAAGCTGACCATTTGGGGCGGGTTTCAGGACGGGCTTGGCGCTAAAGCGCGGGCCGCGAAAGAATCCGGACTGCCGATGGACAACATCACGCTGCATCACACGACGATGGGCGGCGGGTTCGGGCGGCGCGGCTATTCGCTCGACTATCTCGACAAGGCGATCGGCGTGGCGCGCGCGGTGAAGGGGCCGGTACAGCTGGTCTTCACGCGCGAAGAGGACATGACGCAGGACTTCTATCGGCATGCGTCGGTCGCGCGGATGAAGGCCGTGCTGGGCGACGACGGTAAAGTCACCGCGTGGCTTCACACGTTTACCGAGAAGCACGATCCGCCGGAGGCGCTGCGCGTCAACTACGATTTCCCAAATCAGGCAGCGCGTTATGCGTCGGGCACGAATCCCATTCCGTGGGGGCCGTGGCGTAGCGTCGATCATACGCAGCAAGGGTTCTTCATCGAGACGTTCATGGATGAACTTGCCCATGCGGCGGGGAAGGATCCGTTCGAGTTCCGCCGGGCGCACTTCTCCGGCGCGCCGCGGCACAAGGCGGCGCTGGAGCTTGCGGCCGAGATGGCCGGTTGGGGCACCGCGCCTTCGGGCGGGCGCGCGCGCGGCATCGCCATTCGCGATGCGTTCGGCACCATCGTCGCGCAGGCCGCGGAGGTATCGATCGGCGAGGACGGGCGCGTGCGCGTTCACAACGTGTGGAGCGCGGTGGATCCGGGAGAGGTCGTCAATCCGGCGACGTTCACGGCGCAGATCCAGGGCGGGGCGATCTATGGTTTGACGGCGGCGCTTTACGGCGAGATCTCGATCGACAAGGGACGCGTCGTGCAGCAAAACTTCCCGGACTACGACATGGTGCGCATGGCGCAGGCGCCGTTGCATGAGGTTCGCTTCATCGAGTCCGGCGCGCGGACCGGCGGTGCAGGCGAACCCGGCACGGCGCCGATTGCGGCGGCGGTGGGCAATGCGATCTTTGCGCTGACCGGCGTGCGCATTCGCGAGCTGCCGTTCCGCAAGTTCGACCTGACGACCGGCAAGCAAGTGGCGTCACTCTAGAAGACGACGGAGAAAATCATGGCCAAGACATTGGGCGGCAAGACCGCCATCGTGACAGGTGCGTCCAGCGGCATCGGCGGCGCGATCGCGCGTGCGCTGGCCGCAGAAGGTGCTGAGGTTTACGCCGCGGGACGCACCGAGACCTCGCTCAAAGGCCTTGTCGATGAGATCCGCAAGAATGACGGCAAGGCGCATGCCGCCGTCATCGACGTGCGCGATCCGGTGTCGATCAACGGGCTTGTCGATCGCGCGGTGAAGGAGACGGGGCGGATCAACATCATGGTCAACAATGCGGGCCTCTCTTATCCGGACGCGATTGCGAACGGCAAGTTCGAGCATTGGAAGGAGATGTTCGAGACGAACGTGCTGGCGTTGCTTGCGGGATCGCAAGCGGCGATCAAGGCGATGCGCAAGGGCAAGTTCGAAGGGCACATCGTCAACATCTCCTCCATCGGTGGGCGGCGCGAGGGTGCGGGCGTCTACGGCGCGACGAAGGCGGCTGTGAACATGATCGGCGATACGCTGCGCATGGAGCTTGAGAACGATTCCATCCGCGTGGTGCAGATCATGCCGGGCGCGGTGCTGACGAATTTCGGGCGGAATTTTCCGCCGGCGGTGATCGAAGGCTTGCTGAAGTCGATGGGCGAGAGCGCGGCGCCGGATATGTCGGGCAAGCTGCCGGATGAGGTGATCGAGCGGGCGCAGGCGAAAGCGGCACAGATGTTCGCGCATGCCGACGACGTGGCGCGCGCGGTCGTCTATGCGGTGACCCAGCCGATCACGCTCAACATCTACGAGATGGTCGTGCGCCCGCAGCGTGGCTTGCCGGATGCTGTGATCCGGCCGCAGGCGAAGTAGCTTAGTCCTCCGCCGTTTCCTTCGCCCATTTTTCCATCGCCTCGTAGAAGAGGATGATGAGGCGGCGGGCGTCGGCGCGTGGGTCGGGCTTTCGTTCGGCGCGGCGTTTGGCGTCGGCTTGGCGGAGTTTGGCGAGTTGTTCGGCGGCGAAGGCGCCGTCGGCTTTCGCGATGGCGCGGCGGGTGGCGGGTGTTGCTTGGCGCATGAAGACGGCCTTCAGCATCGGCTCGTAGCGCATGGTGTAGTCGGTGGGTTCGCGTAGCCAGGCGGTGAGCGCCGTGCGGCCTTCGGGCGTGATGGCGTAGACGATGCGGCCGCGGGGGCCTGTATCGGCGACGCGGATGGCGCCTTCGCTCTCCAGCGCGCGCAGGATTTTGTAGATCTCGTTCTGCGGGGCGGGCCAGATCACCGACATGCCGACGTCGAACTGGCCGACGAGATCGAAGCCGCTCATCGGGTTTTCCGCCAGAAGTCCCAGTATCGCAAATTTGAGCGTCATGCCTCTTCTCACCGGTTTGCTGTCTTACTATATCACATGTGACTAATCACAGGTGAAGGAGAATAGTCATGAGACGTGCCTTGTTCGGGTTGGTGGCGCTGGTGGGTTTGGCGGGGCCGGCGGCCGCGGCCGATCCGGTGACGGCGGCGCTGGAGGCCGACGATCCGATGGCGGTCGAAGCGTTGCTGCGCAATCCCGCGGGGTTGAGCCCGGCGCAGGTCGGGTTGCTCAACGGGGCGGCAGCCGCCATGCGGTTCGACGACAAGGCGGCGGTCGAGGCCCTGACGCGGGCGTTGGCGGCGAACGGGATGCCGCTGGCGGTGAGGCGGCAGGCGCTATCGCTGCTGGGCGGCGTGCAGCTTCGGGCGAATAATTATGCGGCAGCGGCGACGGCTTTCGAGGGCGCGCTTGCGGTTGCCGATTCCGGGCAGAGCGAGAGCGAGCGGCACTCGCTGCAGCAGACGCGCGATGTCGCGTTCGCGCTGCGCGGCGAAGCGGCGCAAACGCATGAGCCGCTGCGTGAAGGGCGGGTGGCGATCAAGCGCGATATGGCGGACTTGCCGCGTTCGATCGGCAGCGTGAACGGCGTCGACCAGGAATTTGTGCTTGATACCGGCGCCGGTTATTCGACGATTACGCGATCGACGGCGGCGCGGTTGAAGGTGCGCGTGCTGCCGGATGCGATCACCGTCGGCAGCACGACGGCGAAGGCCGTGCCGTCTCAGTTGGGCATCGCGGAGCGCGTCGATATTGCGGGGAACACGTTCCACAATGCCGTGTTTCTGGTGATGGCGGATGAGGCGCTGACCTTCGGCGGCGGGGTCTACAAGATCGACGCGATCTTGGGCTTTCCGGTGTTGGCGCGGTTGGGGCGGATCGAGTTTGCGAAGACGGCTGATGGCGAGGTGTTTCGCGTGGGTGTGCCGTCGGCGCCCTTGGGCGGCAATGTGCGCGATCTTTATCTCGACGTGTTGCGGCCGATGACGATCGTCGAGTTCGGCGGTGCGGGGCGCATGCG
>JAEUMM010000201.1 GCA_016792645.1 Alphaproteobacteria bacterium
CGCCTTCTCTTCCGGCGCCTTGTCGATCTGATCATAAGCCGTGTAGTTCGCACCACCGGTCTTCGCCAAAATCTTCGTGATCGCAGCCGTCAGCGACGTCTTCCCGTGGTCGACGTGCCCGATCGTTCCGATGTTGCAGTGCGGCTTGTTCCGCTCAAACTTTGCTTTGCCCATGGCCTTTTATCTCCGTCGTCTAGTGCAATTTGTTTAAGAGGCGAACTTCGCGATCACTTCGTCGGCGATCGCGCGCGGCACGTCTTCGTAATGGTCGAACTGCATCGAGTAGCTGGCGCGACCCTGGCTCATCGAGCGCAGGTTGTTCACGTAGCCGAACATGTTGGCGAGCGGGACCATCGCGGTGATGACCTGCGCGTTGCCGCGCTGGTCCGTGCCCTGCACCTGGCCGCGACGGGCGTTCAAGTCACCGATCACGCCGCCCATGAATTCGTCGGGCGTCACGACTTCGACCTTCATCATCGGCTCAAGCAGCTTGACGGCCTTGCGTTCCTTCAATTCGCGGAACGCGGCGCGCGAGGCGATTTCGAACGTCAGCACGTTCGAGTCGACTTCGTGGTAGGCGCCGTCAACGAGCGTCGCTTTGAAGTCGATGAGCGGGAAGCCCGCGAGCACGCCGTTGTCGCGCGACGCGTTCAGACCTTTTTCGACGCCCGGGACGTATTCCTTGGGGACCGAGCCGCCGACGACTTCGTTCTCGAAGATGAAGCCCGAACCTGCGGGAAGCGGTTCGAACTCGATGCGCACGCGCGCGAACTGGCCCGAACCGCCGGTTTGCTTTTTGTGCGTGTAGTCGATGTCGACCTTCTTGGTCAGCGTTTCGCGATAGGCCACCTGCGGCGCGCCGATGTTGGCGTCGACCTTGTAGGTGCGGCGAAGGATGTCGACCTTGATGTCGAGATGGAGTTCGCCCATGCCCTTCAGGATGGTCTGACCGGATTCCTGATCGACGCTGACGCGGAAGGAGGGGTCTTCCTGCGCAAGACGCGCAAGGGCGACGCCCATCTTTTCCTGGTCGGCTTTCGTCTTCGGTTCGATCGCGACTTCGATGACAGGTTCCGGGAATTCCATCTTTTCAAGGATGACCGGATGCTGCGGATCGCACAGCGTGTCGCCGGTGCGCGTTTCCTTCAGCGCCGCCAGAGCCACGATGTCGCCGGTGTAGGCTTCCTTGACGTCTTCGCGGCTGTTGGCATGCATCAGCAACATGCGGCCGACGCGTTCCTTGCGGTCGCGGGTCGAATTGATGAGCGTCGAACCCGATTCGAGCTTGCCCGAATAGATGCGGCAGAAGGTGATCGAACCGACGAACGGGTCGTCCATGATCTTGAAGGCGAGCAGCGACAGCGGGGCCGTGTCCTTGGCTTCGCGTTCGACGACTTCTTCGCCCTTGCCGGGCTTGATGCCTTTGATCGGCGGCACGTCGAGCGGCGACGGCAGGAAGTCGACAACGGCGTCGAGCAGCGTTTGCACGCCCTTGTTCTTGAAGGCGGCGCCGCAGGTCACCGGCACGAAGGCGAAGCTCATCGTACCCTTGCGGATCAGGCGCTTCAGCGTGGCGGCGTCCGGCTCCTTGCCGTCGAGATAGTGCTGCATCACCTCGTCGTCCATTTCGACGACGAGTTCGAGCAGTTTGTGACGCCATTCGGCGGCCTTGGCCTTGTAGTCAGCCGGGATTTCTTCGACTTCGAACTTCGCGCCGAGGCTTTCATCGCGCCAGACAACGGCCTTCATCTCGACGAGGTCGATGATGCCTTTGTGGTCGGCTTCGGCGCCGTAGGGCAGCTGGATCACGCAGGGCTTCGTGCCCAGGCGGTCGATCATCATCTGGACGCAGCGATAGAAGTCGGCGCCGGTGCGGTCCATCTTGTTGACGAAGCAGATGCGCGGCACGTGATACTTGTCGGCCTGGCGCCAGACGGTTTCGGATTGCGGCTCAACGCCTGCGACCGAGTCGAAGACCGCGACCGCGCCGTCGAGCACGCGCATCGAGCGTTCGACTTCAATCGTGAAGTCGACGTGGCCGGGCGTGTCGATGATGTTGACGCGGTAGTCTTTCCAGTAGGCGGTGGTCGCTGCGGACGTGATCGTGATGCCGCGCTCTTGCTCCTGCTCCATGAAGTCCATGGTCGCGGCGCCGTCGTGGACTTCGCCGATCTTATGGCTCTTGCCCGTGTAATAGAGAATGCGCTCGGTCGTCGTCGTCTTGCCGGCGTCGATGTGCGCGGCAATGCCGATGTTGCGGTATTTCTCGAGGGGCGTCGTGCGGGGCATGATACGTGTCCGGGAACTCTTGGGCCTTTACCAGCGATAATGCGAGAAGGCGCGATTTGCTTCGGCCATCTTGTGTGTGTCTTCGCGCTTCTTCACCGCGGTGCCGCGGTTGTTGGCGGCGTCGAACAATTCGGCCGACAAGCGCTGCTCCATCGTCTGTTCGTTGCGCGCGCGGGCGGCCGTGATGATCCAGCGGATCGCCAAAGCCTGCCGGCGTTCGGTGCGAACTTCGACCGGCACCTGATAGGTGGCGCCACCGACGCGGCGCGAGCGAACTTCGATCGCCGGCGCGACGTTTTCGAGCGCGGCGTGAAACAGCTTCAACGGATCGGACTTCGACTTCGATTCGATCGACGTGAGCGCGCCATAGACGATGTGTTCGGCGGCCGATTTCTTGCCGTCGTACATCAGGCAGTTCATGAACTTCGCGATGATGAGGTCGCTGTATTTCGCGTCGGGAAGGATGACGCGCTTTTGGGGACGACGACGACGTGACATGTTTTTCCTCTCCCCTTATTTCGGGCGCTTGGCGCCGTAATGCGAGCGCGCTTGTTTGCGGTCTTTCACGCCTTGCGTGTCGAGCACGCCGCGCAGGATGTGATAGCGGACGCCGGGCAAGTCCTTCACGCGGCCGCCACGGATCAGCACCACGGAGTGTTCCTGAAGGTTGTGACCTTCACCGGGGATGTAGCTGATGACTTCCTGCTGGTTCGTCAGGCGAACGCGGGCGACTTTGCGAAGCGCCGAGTTCGGCTTCTTCGGCGTGGTCGTGTAGACGCGGGTGCAGACGCCACGCTTTTGCGGCGAGGCCTGCAGCGCTGGCGCCTTGGTGCGCGCCAGGTTCGGCTTGCGCGGTTTGCGGATCAGCTGGTTGATCGTCGGCATGCGGTCAGCTTCACTCATCGTTCGGGCGCACAAACGTCAAAAAACAAAGCGCTCTCGGAGGGTTGTGCGGGCCCCCGGTCGCGCTTGGTCAAAT
>JAEUMM010000244.1 GCA_016792645.1 Alphaproteobacteria bacterium
GAGGCCGGACATCAGGACGCGGACGCCCTCGTTGAGGCGGCCGAGGACGAGTTCTTCCGGGATTTCGCAGTCGTTGAAGACGAGTTCGCCGGTGTCGGAGCCGCGCATGCCGAGCTTGTCGAGTTTTTGCGCGGTGGTGAAACCCTTCATGCCTTTTTCGACGATGAAGGCGGTGATGCCGCGGGGGCCGGCTTCCGGATCGGTCTTGGCGTAGACGACGAGCACGTCGGCGTCGGGGCCGTTCGTGATCCACATCTTCGAACCGTTGAGTACGTAGTTCTTGCCGCGCTTGTCGGCGCGCAGACGCATGCTCACGACGTCGGAGCCGGCGCCCGGCTCGGACATGGCAAGGGCGCCGAGGTGCTGGCCGGAGACGAGTTTCGGGAGGTAGTGCTTCTTCTGCTCGGGATTGCCGTTGCGGCGGATCTGGTTGACGCACAGGTTCGAGTGGGCGCCGTAGGAAAGGCCCACGGAGGCCGAGCCGCGGCTGATTTCTTCCATTGCGACGACGTGTTCGAGGTAGCCGAGGCCCGAGCCGCCGTACTCTTCTTCGACGGTGATGCCGAGCAGGCCCATCTCGCCGAGCTTTGGCCACAGGTCGCGCGGGAATTTGTTCGTCTTGTCGATGTCGTCGGCGCGCGGTGCGATATCGTTCGCCGTGAAGCGCTCGACCGTATCGCGCAGTGCGTCCGCCGTGTCGCCTAAGTCGAAATTCAGTCCCCGGAACGCGTTGGCCAGCATTGAGCCTCTTCTTATGGTTCGAAAGCCTCAACGGCGTCGGAGGCGGTGAAGACGCCGAACACGCCGGCGCCGCTGCCGCCGCCGATGATCCACCAGCGGCCCGCCGCAACGCTGGAGGCCATGCCTTGGCGGGCATTCAACATCGGCGCACCCTTGCTCCAGGATTTCGAGGCGATGCTGAAAACGTCGTGCGCCGCAAATGTCTTCATCGGCCGCAGCGTAGCGCCGCCCACGACATGGACATTGCCATCGATCACCGCCGCCGTAAGGCCGCCGCGCGCGGTCGGCAATGCAGGCAACGAGGTCCACGTGTTCGTGGACGGCTCATAAGCATCGAAGGCGGCCGAGACGCTGCCGTCGCTTTTGATACCGCCGGCGACGTAGATGCGTTTGCCGTCCGTGGCAACGCCCATCGCGCGGCGAGGCGCCGGCATGGCCGCGCCGGTCGTCCATTTGTCGTCGGCGGGGTCGTAGATCAACGTCTTGTCGCCTTCGGGGCCGTTGCCGCCAATGACATAGAGACGACCGTTGGCGGCGATCATGGCGTGAGCCGCGCGGGCATGCGGGAGCGACGCCTTCTTCGACCAGCCCGCACTCTCCGTGTCGTAAGCCCAGACGTCCTTGCGCGGTTCGCCGGGGGCGTCCGCGGCATAACCGCCGGAGATGAAGACCTGTGTGCCGGTGACCGCCATCGCGAAGCTCATAAGGCCCTTCGGCAGCGCCGGCAGCGGCCGCCATGCTTCCTTTGCCGCATCGAAGACGTCGAAGGCCGTTGAGGGATCGCCTGCGGCGGCGCCGCCGCCGACGAAGATGAGATCGCCCGACGCTGTCGCAGCGAGACCCGCGCGCGCTGTCTCAAGGCGTTCGGATGCCGTCCAGCCGGCTGCGTGCGCGGCGCTGGTCCAGGCGAGCGCGGACGCCATGAAAGCGAGGCGCGAAATCTTCACCGCAAGAGAAGCCACGTTGCCAATCCTAAGAACGAGAGGAACCCGATCACGTCCGTCACTGTCGTCACGAATACGGGGGATGATACCGCCGGATCAACTCCCGCCCTACTCAGCCCCACCGGAACCAGGATTCCGGCGAGTGCAGCTGCGAGAAGGTTGATGATCATAGCGGAAGCGATCACCCCGGACAGCGCCGGGTCTTTGAACCAGACATATGTTATCCCGGCTGCGATCGCAGCGAAACCGACGCCGTTCATCGCGCCCATCAAGAATTCGCGGTTCACGACCCGCCACAGATTGGCTTGATTCAGCTCTTTCGTGGCCAGCGCGCGGACGACGACGGTCAGGGTTTGGGTGCCGGCGTTGCCACCCATGGAGGCCACGATCGGCATCAGGATTGCCAGGGCCACGACCCGTTCGAGGGAGTCCTCGAAGAAGCCGATGACGATCGAGGCCATGATGGCCGTCAGCAGGTTCACGAACAGCCAGGAAAAGCGGAGGTAGGTCGTCTTGGCGATGGGGGCGGAGAAGCTGTCTTCCTCGGCTACGCCGCCGAGCGCGAGGACTTCGGCTTTATGCATGTCCTGCAGGACTTCGACGACGGAGCCGGCGCTCAAGACGCCGACGAGGCGGCCTTGATCGTCCGTGACCGGCGCGGAGTTCAGGTGGTAGTGCTCGAAGAGATAGGTGAAGGCCTTTTGGTCCGTCTCGGCCGGGATGGTCGTCATTTCCGTCGAGGCGATGTCGGCGAGCTTTGCCGATTGTTCGGCGCGCAGGACGCGGCTTAGGGCGACGAAGCCTGACGGTTTGCCGTCGGCGTCGATGAGAAAGATTTCCTGGAAGTCTTCCGGCGCATCAGGTCCGGTCATGCGCGCGATCGCTTCGGCAACCGTGAGATCGCCGGGAAGCGCCATGAATTCGCGGTGCATCAGGCGGCCGGCGGACTCTTCCGGGAAGAGCAGCGCGTCGATGACTTCAGCGCGATCTTCCAGCGGGACTTGCGAGAGGACTTCGCGCTTCTCGGCGTCTTCCAGGTCTTCGAGGACGTAGGCGGCGTCTTCGACGTCGAGTTCTTTGACCGCCTCGGCGATCGTCTTCGAACCCAATTGGCGCACGATTTCGTTGCGCAGGTCTTCGTCGAGTTCGGAGAGGACTTCGGGGTCGATGTCGCTGCCGAGGGCGTCGACGAGGGCGCGGCGGTCGGCTGCCGTCATGGCGCCGATGAGCGCGCCCAGGTCGGCGGCGTGAAGCGGCTCGACCAGTTCCTTCACTTTGACCGTGTCGTCGGCCTCAAGCGCCTCGAGGACCGCGCGCAGGAACGCCGGCGTCAGGACTTCGCCGGATTCGGACGCGGTTTTGAGGTCGCTAGCGGTCTCGGGCATGCGCGGCTCTTGTCGTTTGATCCCCTAATCAAACGATAACGCCTGCCGGATCAAGAAACTCTGAACGGCGCGTCGATGTGCCCGTTGGGGCGCGCATCGGACAGGGAATGGTGCGGTCAAGAAGACTCGAACTTCCACGGGTCGCCCCGCTACCACCTCAAGGTAGTGCGTCTACCAATTCCGCCATGACCGCGCCGGTAGCCCTTTAAGCAAGGGCGGCGATGTAACAGATAGGCTTTGCGTTGTGAAGGGCCGGGGCAGGCTTACGTCCAGGCCGCAGAACTGCGCCACAGAACGTATGCCGCGACAGCCAGGACGAGGCCCGCGAAGATGCGGTTGAGAGCGCCTTTGCGGGTCGAGAGTCGCTTCGCTGCAGCGATGCCGGCCAAGCCCCCGACGATGCCGCCTGCGACGAACTCGGCGGCGATGCGCCAATCGACCAAGCCGTCATAGGCGTAGGTCGAGGCCGTCGTCAGTCCGAATGCGCCGACCGAGAAGAGGGACGAGCCGACGGCGTTCAACATCGCCATGCCGCTGCCCAGCATGATGCCCGGGACGATCAGGAAGCCGCCGCCGATGCCGAAGAAGCCGGCGAGGAGGCCGGTCAACAGGCCGATGCCGACCAGGCGCACGGCGATCGCGGGGTTGATGCGGACGTTTGGGTCGCCTTCGGTTTGCCGTGGGCGAAGCATTGCGAGCGCTACGGCGACCATGACCAGACCGAAGAAGAAGACGAGCTTTTCGCCGTCGACGAGTTTGCCAAGTGTCGAACCCGCGAAGGCGCCGGCGACGCCCGACAAGCCGAACACCACAGCGCACGGCCACTTCACATTGCCGGCGCGCGAGTGCGCGATGAGGTTGGCGAAGGCGTTGACGGAGACGGCGAGCGCACTGGTGCCGATGGCGACATGCGGGTTCTGAACACCGACGACGTAGAGCAAGAGCGGTACCGCTAGGATCGAGCCGCCGCCGCCGACCAGGGCCAACGTGAAGCCGACGGCGCCGCCAGAGAGGAGCGCGAGCAGATCCTGCAGCCCGAGCGCGAATTCCATTACGTCGCGGCCTCAGGCGGGGTCACGGGGGCTGGGGCGGGGATGTCGTCGCGCAGCACGACGTAGATCGCGGGGATGACCAACACCGTCAGCAGCGTGGACGAGGCGAGGCCGAAGAGCAGGGAGATGGCGAGGCCTTGGAAGATCGGGTCGGTCAGGATGACCGCAGCGCCGATCATCGCCGCGATGGCCGTCAGCAGGATTGGTTTGAAGCGGATGGCGCCTGCTTCGAGCAACACGTCGCGCAATGGGCGACCGGCCGTGCGGCCGTGGCGGATGAAATCGACGAGCAGGATCGAGTTGCGCACGATTATGCCCGCGAGCGCGATGAAGCCGATCATGGAGGTCGCCGTAAAGGGTGCGCCGAACAACGCGTGACCGATCATGATCCCTATCAAGGTCAACGGGATCGGCGTGAGGATCACGAGCGGCAGCTTGAAGCTGCCGAATTGGCCGACGACGAGGACATAGATGCCGAGCAGCGCGACCATGAAGGCGGCCCCCATGTCGCGAAACGTTACGTACGTGATTTCCCATTCGCCGTCCCACAACAGCGTCGATTGGATTTCGTCTTCGGGCTGGCCGTAAAGGCGGATGGTGGGTTTGGGCAGCTTGCCCCAATCGTGCGCGTCGACGGCGGCGGCGACGTCGAGCATGCCGTAGATTGGCGCTTCGTACGCGCCTGCGAGTTCGGCGGTGACCATTTCGGCGAAGTGTCCGTTGCGGCGGAACAGCGGTAGCGAACCGGGCTCGCGCACGGCCTCCATCACCTCACCGAGCTCGATCATCTTTGCGCCCGCGTCGGTCTGCGTGACGGCGACGGGCGTCGCCGTTAGGCGCGCGTTCCACGAGAGATCGCTCTTGGGCAGGCGCACGGCGATCTCTGTCGGGTTCCGGCCTTCGCCCCGATGGGAGTAGCCAACCACGGTGCCGGTCAGAAGCGCCGCCATGGACTGCGAGAAGTCGCGTTCGTTCAACTTGAAGAACTCGAACGCGTCGCGCGTGACGTTGAGGCGCAGGCGGGGGCGGGCGATGCCGTAGGAATCGTCGACGTCAACGATGTAGGGAATGCCTTTGAAGAGTTTCTTTGTTTCCTCCGCGACGGCGCGGCGAGTTTCGGCGTCGGGGCCGTAGATCTCGGCAAGCAGCGTTGCGATCACGGGCGGTCCCGGGGGGACTTCGACCACCTTGACCACCGTGCCTTGCGGAACGCTCAAGGCTGCGAGCTTGCGTCTCAGGTCGAGGGCGATGTCGTGGCTGGCGCGAGCCCGCTCGTCCTTGGACTGCAGGTTGACTTGCAGGTCGCCGAGTTCCGGGCGCTGGCGCAGGAAGTAGTGGCGCACCAGCCCGTTGAAGTTAAAGGGGGCCGCGGTGCCGGCGTAGGCCTGCACCGATGTGATCTCGGGCAACGTCTTCACGATCTCGGCGGCTTGCAGCAGGGTGCGTTCGGTCGCCTCCAGCGTGGCGCCTTCAGGAAGATCGACCACGACTTGGAGTTCGGATTTGTTGTCGAAGGGCAGAAGTTTGACCGTCACGGTTTTGGTCACGAACAGAAGACAGGCCATCACCGTCGCGACGCCGACTGCCCCCAGGAAGAACCAGGCACGCTTGCGCGTGCGAATGACGGGCTCGGCTGTCCGGCGGTAGAGACGCCCCAACACACCTTCGTCGTGCGCGACCGCGTGGCCCGTCGCGCCGTCGTCCTTTGCGGCGAACCGCGTCATCAACCACGGCGCCAGAATGACGGCAACGAAAAACGAGAACAGCATTGCGGCCGACGCGTTTGCGGGGATCGGCGCCATGTAGGGGCCCATCAATCCCGACACGAACATCATCGGCAACAGCGCGGCGACGACGGTGAGGGTGGCTATGATGGTCGGATTGCCGACTTCGGCGACCGCTTCGATGGCCGCTTGCACGCGGGAACGGCCGTCGCGCATGGCCCAGTGGCGGGCGATATTTTCGATCACGACGATGGCGTCGTCG
>JAEUMM010000285.1 GCA_016792645.1 Alphaproteobacteria bacterium
ATTGCCCAACGCCGCCGACAGATAGCCGATATTTCCCGACTGCCGCACGCCGTCGAGGATGCGCCCGGAGTCCGCGCGCATGCGCTCAGCCACGCGCCGTCCCACCAAGCCGCGCTGCAGATACTCAAGACTAAGCTCCGTCTCGCGGTTGGCGACCACGATCAGCCCCGCGCGCACCAAATCGTCGCGCCCCAATCCACCGCCCACCTTTGCGGCTTCAGGGTTGGGCGCCGGATGCTGCGGCGCGAGAACTTCGGAGAGGCCGAGCGTCTTCGCCACATGGATCAACCCCTCGCGCACACGGGCGCGCGACAACGCCATGACGCGGTCGCGCACCAGCCGCTCTTCCGGCGTCAACTTATCGAGCTTCAAAAACTTCATCAGCGGCCGCACCGTGGGCGCCGCAATAAAGAGGCTGGCCAGCACGTACCCCATCGCCATCACGAACAGGAACCGCGCTTCCGGCGTCAGCCTGACGCCCTCGCCCTCCACGGCGCCGTGCCCCGCAACCTCCGTCGCCGCCAGCAGGGCCAGCGCCACGGTCACCGCGCCGCGCAAGCTCCCCCAGCACAACACCGCTTTGTATTCGTTGCTGATCGGTTGCGAGAGGCCGAACCAAGACAACGACGGCAAGATGCCCCACAACACCGTCGCACGCGCAAACAACGCCGCGAAGAAAATCGTGGCGACCGCTATGCCGTCCACCCATTGCACGTCTTCCAGCATCCGCGGCGCCAGCATCGCGGCCAGAACGAAAATGAGCGACGTGGCCCAGAACTCAAGCTGATGCCACGTGACCTGCAGCGTCTCCCACGTGCCGGGCGAAAGCCGCATGCGCACGTCCGAGGCAAACACCATCGCCGCCGTCACCACCGCAATGATGCCCGACACGACGAAATAGGCCTGCCCCAACACGAACGTCAGATAGGCGAACGCGACCGAGATCGTGATCTCCGTCACCGTCGCCCCACGGAACTGGCTGATCACAAAGCCGGCAAGTTGCGCCATGACGTAGCCCAGCACGATGCCGCCCGCGAAACCCCAACCGAACTCGATGAGGCCGGCTGACAGGCTCGCCTCATGCTTGCCGGTGATCACCTCCAGCAACACGACGAACAACGCGATGGCGGCCGCGTCGTTGAAAAGACTCTCGCCCTCGACGATCACGGTCAGACGGCTCGGCGCCCCGATGTCGCGGAAGATGCCCAAGACGGCGGCCGTATCCGTCGGCGCACAAATCGCGCCGAGCAGCAGACACAACACCAGCGGCATCCCCGTCACGAAGTTCAGCGACACGCCGACAGCGACCATGCACAGCAACACCGCGATGATCGCCAGCACCAAGACCGGCGCGATATCGTCGATCAACCGCCGCACGTCGACGGTCAACCCGCCCGCGAACAGCAACGGCGGCAGAAAGACGTAGAGGAACCCCTCCGGCGGAATCTGCAGCGATTGCAGCGATTCCAAAATGACGTTGCCGCTGTGTCCGCCGCCGCTCGCCGCCGCAAAGCCCAGCCCACCGCCGACCAGCGCCAGCAGCACTGTGAACGGCACGTGGAACCGCTTCGCGATCGGCACGAGGATGCTGACCAGCAACAGCAGCGTTGCAAAACCGAGAACGGCAAGAATGACGGGTGTCATGTAGTCCTGGGCATAGAGCCTGGCAGAGGGTGCATTTTACGCCGCTCAACCCCCGCCGATGGAAGTGAAATCACCACCGTTGTGTCCGCTTACCACGTTCGCGCATGCGGTCAAAGTTTAGACGAAATTGCCAAGCCGGTTTCTCCCCGGGAGACGGGGGGTGAAACGCACAACCGCCTCGCCTGCGGATCGGCTGCCTGCTAACGCTTTAGGCAATGTCAGACGCCGCCGCCGCTCCCGACTCCCAATTCCGCTGGTACCTTGCCGGAGCCGGCTCCTGGTTCGTCGCCTTCGGGATCCAGGCGGTGATGTTCGCCTACCTGGTGACGACCGTTCTGCACGCGCCCCCGAATCGGGTCGGCATTGCGCAGATGTCGCTGACCGCCATGTCGACCCTGTTGCTGCTGATTGGCGGCGCTGTCGCGGACAAGGTGGACACCCGCCGCCTCCTCCTCTTCTGCCATGCCGTGGCGATCGTCCCGGCGCTGGCGCTGGCGGCGATCGTCTACACCGGCAACCTCAGATACGAGTGGCTGATTGCCTACGGCCTGTGCATGGGGCTGATCACCGCCTTTATTCTGCCGGCGCGCGAAGCGATGATGGGCGACGTCATCGGCCCGCACGGCGGCCACGGCCGCATCCAGCGCGCCGTGACGACCACGATCGGCGTCACGTTCTTAAGCCAAATCACCGGCATGTTCCTCGCGGGCTTTGCCGCCGTGCTGGGCCCCGCGCCGATCATCCTGGTTCAAGCCGCGTCCCAAGCCTTCGGCGCCTTCACCGCCCACCAACTCATCCCATCGACGCGCCACAGTGACCACGCCCACGTCAACGTCGGCAGCTCGCTGACGCGCATCGCGGCCGGCGTCCGCGAAGTCACGAAGTCCTACGCGCTCCTGCCCGTCACAATCCTGACGCTCGCCATCGGCGTCCTCTATATCGGCGCCTTCCTGGTGATCCTGCCCGTCCTCTTGCGGGACGAATTCGACGGCCACGTCGAGCAGTTTGCGACGCTGCAGGTCTGTTTCTGGGGCGGCTCGATCATTTCATCGATGACCATCAGCCGCATCGGCAACATCGTCCACCGCGGCCGCTTCATCGTCGGCGCGCTCACCATGGGCGTGCTCGTCCTCTGCTTGATCAGTATCAAGGGTCCGCTGATCGCGCTCTATGCCCTGGTCTTCGTATGGGGCTTAGGCGCCGGCGTCACCATCTCGATGTCGCGCACCATCGTGCAGGAACACGCCCCGCCCGCCCACCGCGCGCGCGTGCTCTCCGTCTATCAGCTGGGCTTCACGGGCGGCATGTCCATTGGCGCGCTCTTCATCGGCTTCGTCGTCGAAGCTGTCGGCGCGCGCCACGCCACGCTGGTCCCCGCAGGCCTGATGGCGCTCGTCCTCGCCGGTCTGCTGCTCGGAACCAAGCTTTGGCACATCACGGCGCTCAGACACGATGACGGGAAACCGGCGTGAGCGCACCGCCGGCCGGGATCCCAAAACTCTATTTCATCGCCCAAGGTTTGCACTTCGCCGCCGGCGGCCTCATCTCCGTGCTCTTCCCCTGGATCATCGCCCAGCAACTGCACGAGACGCAGGCGCGGGTCGGCCTGTCGCAATTCCTGGCCACGCTTCCCCTGATGCTCCTAATCCTCCTGGCCGGCGCCGTCGCCGACGGCCGTGACCTGCGCGGCTACGTCGCGCGCTTGCAGCTCACCGCCGCGCTCGCACCCATAGCATTGGCGATGGTGATCGCAACGGGGCACCTCTCGTTCTACTCAGCCACGATCTGCTTGGTGGCGCTCAACATCGTCGCCGCCTTCATCATGCCCGCCCGCGACGCGCTGCTCTCGCACATCACGCCGCCCCACATAGGCCTCTCGCGCACGGCGGCGATGGCCGTCGCGGCCACCTTCGGCGGCCAACTCATCGGCACGACACTCGCCGCCAGCGCCTCGACCATCGGCCCCGTCCCGTTGCTCGCGTTGCAAGCGATCCTGCTGGCGACATCAGGCATTCTCTCCTCGCGCGTGCCGCTCATCAGCGAAGACGCGTTCAAGGACTCCACGCCCACCCGCGTCGCCCGCTTGCTCCACGAGATGCGCGACGGCGTGCTGACGGTCGTCAGAAGCGAACGTCTGCGCACGATGATCCTCTACCTCGTGCTGCCGGGCCCGCTCTTCAACGGCATGTTCCTGGTCGGCTTCCCGCTGATGGTGCGCGACGTCTTCCACGGCGACGCGCCGATGCTGTCCATCATCATCAGCGTCTTCTTGGTCGGCCTCACCGCATCGTCGTTCGCCATGGCCCGTCTGCCGGTGATCGAACACCAAGGCCGCGCGATGATGCTGCTGTCGCTGAACAACGTCTTCGTCTTCACGGTGGTCTATTTCATCCACTCGTTCCCGATCTTCGTCGTGCTTATGTTCCTGTGGGGTCTAAGCGCCGGCGCATCGATGGCGGTGAACCGCGGCATGGTCCAAGCCGCCGCCCCGCCCGTGTACCGCGCGCGCGTCTTATCTGTGCTGCAGTTCAGCCAAGTCGCCGGCGGCCCCATCGGCGCCCTGCTCTACGGCTTCATGGCCCAATTGGTCGGCATCGAAAACGCGCTGCTGATGGTGCCCATCGCCACAGCGATCCTCTGGACGATCTTCCGCCTGACGACAAACCTCTGGCACTTCAAACGCGAAGAAGCGATCGCCGCAACGACCGCCCCCATCACGTTGGATTAGCCTTACGAATACGTCCGCTCGTCCCACCACGGGAAATAGGACGGCATGTCCTTCGACACCTTGTCCGGATAGTTCGCCGGCCGCTTCTCGAGGAACGACACCACGCCTTCCTTCGCGTCGGCCTGACGCCCACGCGCGAAGATTCCGCGGCTGTCGATCTTGTGCGCTTCCATCGGATGATCGGCGCCCAACATCTTCCACAGCATCTGCCGTGTCAGCGCCACCGACACCGGCGCCGTGTTGTCGGCGATTTCGCGCGCGAGCGCATGCGCCGTCGGAAGAAGCTCTTCCGGCTTCACCACCTTGGAGACGAGCCCCGCCGCCAGTGCCTCTTGCGCATCGAACACGCGCCCTGTCGCACACCACTCGATCGCCTTCGAAATGCCGACCAGCCGCGGCAGGAACCAGCTTGAACAAGCTTCGGGAACAATGCCGCGCCGTGCGAACACAAAGCCAAAGCGCGCGTTCTCGCTCGCAATGCGGATATCCATCGGCAGCTGCATCGTGACGCCGATGCCGACCGCCGGCCCGTTCACTGCCGCGATCACCGGTTTCAGCGATTCAAAG
>JAEUMM010000291.1 GCA_016792645.1 Alphaproteobacteria bacterium
GCCATCCCCATGCGCGACGTGGCCGAGCGCCGGTTCGGCGCGCCCTATTATCACGTCCACCGCGCCGACCTCATCGCCGTGTTGAGCAAAGCGCTTCGCGAACGCGCCCCGGCTGCGGTGCACTTGAACAAAGATCTGCTCGCGTTCGAACGAACCGGCAGAGGCATTCGTGCCGCGTTCGCCGACGGCACGGCCGCCGAAGGTGACGTGCTCATCGGTGCCGACGGTATCCACTCGCGCGTGCGCGAACGATTGTTCGGCGCTGAAAAGCCGCGCTTCACCGGCAATGTCGCATGGCGCCTCGTCGTTCCGGCCACGGCACGCCTCAAAGAGCTGGTGCCCCCCACGGCCTGCGTGTGGGTCGGACCGGGGCGTCACGCCGTCACGTATTATGTCCGCGGCGGCGACCTCGTGAATTTCGTCGGCGTCGTGGAGCGGCACGACTGGCAAAACGAGAGCTGGACCGAGCGCGGAGACAAAGCGGATCTTGCCGCGGACTACGCGGGCTGGGCGAAACCCATCGAAGCGATCATCGCCGACGCCGGCGAATGCTATCGTTGGGCGCTCTTCGACCGCGAGCCTTTGCCGACATGGAGTGACGGAAACGTCGCTCTCGTCGGCGATGCATGCCATCCGATGCTCCCGTTCTTGGCCCAAGGCGCCGTCATGGCGATCGAAGACGCATGGGTTCTATCGCGCAAGCTCAAGACCGCGGCGAACATCGCGGACGCGTTCGTCGCCTTCGAAGCGGAACGCAAGCCGCGCACGACACACGCTCAACGGGGCGCACGTCGCCAGATGGGGCTCTATCACAAGCGCGGTCGGGTTAGCCAAATCGCGACATACGGCCCGATGTGGCTGGTCGCTCATCTGGCGCCCTCGGTCGTTCACACGCGAAACGACTGGCTCTACAGCCACGATGTCGTGGCCGGCGGCTAGACCCGGCGCGCGACGTCGATCTGCAGCAGCCCGCGAAACGTCTTCATATGCTGACCGCGCGCCAAGGCCGCCGCGCGCACTTTGCTGAGCTTGCCGAACACGGCCGGTTTCGCATCCGGATTCAGCCGCTGCGAGCCTTCGGTTTCCGTCTCGCTCGGTCCCTGGACGACGACCTGCACCGTCTCGTTCTCGGGCACATCCATCGACGTTCCGTCGCTGAACTGGACGCGTATCATCGGCGTTTTGGACATTTTTGGCTCGTGCGGATTGTTGCGGCGCGCATCATGTCACGAACCGGGCGACCGCAACAACAGCCGCCTTCGAGCCGAACGCCGCCTCCGGCGTGCATAGCACCCATGCGCTAATCCGCACTGGCGCAATGGCCCCCGATGCGCTCTGGTCGCCAAAGTCAGCTATTTCCTGAAGCGCGATGGCACCGCAGCATCTTCTGCTCATGCTCCTGATCTGTGTGATCTGGGGCTTCAACTTCGTTGCCGCCAAGGTCGGCGTGGGCCAAATGCCCCCGCTGCTGTTCACCGGCTTGCGCTTTCTCATCCTGGCGGCCGTGCTGATTCCATTCCTAAAGCCCGCGCCGGGGCGCATGCGTGACGTCCTGTTGGTCGCGCTCTTCAACGGCGCCATTCACTTCGGCCTGATGTTCACCGGCGTCGCACTGACCGCCGCCTCGGTCGTCGCCGTTGTGGCGCAGCTCAACGTACCCTTCGCGACCATCCTCTCGATTCTCGTGCTCGGCGAAACGATCCACTGGCGGCGCTGGCTGGGCATCGCAATGACCTTCGCCGGTGTGATGGTGGTCAGCTTCGACCCGCATGTTTTCGATTCGGTCGCAGGCGTCCTCTTCGCCGCCGGTGGCGCGCTCTCGGCCGCCATCGCCGC
>JAEUMM010000314.1 GCA_016792645.1 Alphaproteobacteria bacterium
CGCCTGACCTACATAGAACGCGCCGGCCACATCAAGACCGAACGCAACACCGTCCGCGACGAAGCCCGCATCAACGACGTGCTGGCCAAAGTCGAGCAAAGCTGCACGCGCGAAAACTTCCCCTACACCATCGCCGAACCCGTCTGGCGCCGCCTGATGGACGGCTGCATCGCCCACGAGTTCGACATCTTCGACGAAGCCAAAGCACCCGCACGGGCGACCGCGGCGCGCTGAATCCGCGTTGAAGACGCGCTGAGAAAATGGTCACATCGCCTGATCCAGCGATGTGGCCGCGGCATGACCAGCGAAGACAGCACTGACAAACGTGAAGAACGGCGCTTCCGATGGCCGCCCGTCATTAGCGCAACTCTTGCAGTCGGCATTGGCGGCTACGCGGCATTCAATGGACTAACTGCTCTCTCGGAGTTCTTCGTACTTCTGCTGATCGGCTCTACCGCCGTCGTCGTCGCGTACGGGCTGAGTCTGCTGCGCCGCCTATCCGACAATGCCGTCCTACGCGCGTTGCATGGGACTGTCACGATGCTTGCGGCCGTGACGGGCCTCGCAATATTTGGCCTAGCCCTAAAAAGAGAGCTTGAGACTCACCCCGACGCCATAAGCACGTTGATAGGATCAAACACGGCGCAGGAAGCCTTCGCCAATGTCGGGCCGGCACTGAACCTCCTCGCACCCGCCTTCATCGTTTTCCTCCTGACCTTCATGATCGCGATCAGCGTCTACGCGGATATGCTCGGCGGCAAGCGGGCTGACGGAGCCTCAGACCGCTGACCCGTCCCAAGAACATTCTCTTCATCACCGCCGACCAATGGCGCGGCGATTGTTTGTCGGCGCTCGATCATCCGGTGGTGAAGACGCCGAACCTCGACGCGTTGGCGCGCGAGGGCACGCTCTTCGCGCGTCACTTCTCGAACACCTCGCCCTGTTCGCCCAGCCGCGCGACGCTGCACACCGGCCTCTATCAGCACAATCACCGCGTCGCGATGAACGGCACGCCGCTCGATCGCCGCCACACCAACTGGGCGCTGGAAACACGCAAGCTGGGCTACGATCCCGCCCTCATCGGCTACACCGATCAGACCGCCGACCCGCGCAATCTCAAACCCGGCGACCCGCGCCTCTCGACATATGAGGGCATCCTGCCCGGCCTGACGTCGATCGCCGACACCGGCATGGATCACCCAGGCCCGTGGGGCGACTTCCTCCGCGCGCGCGGCTACACGCTGCCGGAGGAAGAACGCTTCATCATCTGGATGCGCGAAAGCGGCCCCGACTACGAAGACGGCGCGCCGCATCCCAAACCCTGGATCGTGAAGGCCGAACACAACGACACGACCTGGCACGTCGACCAAGCGATCGATCACATCAGCGAACACCACGACCTACCGTGGATCCTGCACCTCTCGCTGCTGCGCCCGCACCCGCCCTGGGTCGCCTCCGAACCGTGGAACAAACTCTACGATCCGGAAGCGATGCCGAAACCGACGCGCCGCGAAACGGCCGCCGACGAGGGCCGGCAACACCCCTGGCTCGCGCACGAACTGAAACATCCGATCCACGTCGCGCCTGACAACGCGAAACAACTCGCGCGCATGCAGGCCGTCTATTTCGGCCTGATGAGCGAGGTCGACGACAATCTCGGCCGCCTCTTCGCTTACCTGAAACTCGAAGGCCTATGGGACGACACGCTGATCGTCTTCACCAGCGACCACGGCGAACAACTCGGCGACCACTGGATGCTGGGCAAGACCGGCTACTTCGACCAGTCCTACGCCGTCCCATTGATCATCCGCGACCCGCGCAAGTCAGCCGACGCGTCACGCGGCAAGACGATCGACGCCTTCACCGAACACGTCGACATCATGCCGACGCTGCTCGATTTCGCCGGCGCCGAAATCCCGCCGCAATGCGACGGCCGCTCGCTGATACCGTTCGTCGAACGCGGCAGCGCACCGACCTGGCGCACCGAAGCCCACTGGGAATACGACTTCCGCGACGTGAGCTTCGATGGTCCCGAGAAAGACCTGGGCCTAACGCTCCACCAATGCAATCTGACGGTCATCCGCGACGAGAACTACAAATACGTCCACGTCGCGGCCTTGCCCCCGCTCCTCTTCGACATAAAGAACGACCCCGGCGAATTCACGAACCTCGCGAACGCGGCAAACCACAAACCGACAGTGCTCCGCTATGCGCAGAAGCTATTGTCCTGGCGCCTCGCGCACGAAGACCAAACACTGACGCACAAGATGGCGACGGATAAAGGCGTGATCGAACGCGCGTCGCCGCGGTTCTAATGCACGCCCCTGTCCGTCATGGCCAGGCTTGACCCGGCCA
>JAEUMM010000350.1 GCA_016792645.1 Alphaproteobacteria bacterium
TATGGCACGCCTGCACGCCTCACGTCTTGCCTGCTTTAGTGACAATACGGTCGATCCAGCCCGCCAAATTGGCGACGACTTCGCCGCGATTGGTCTCGTTCAGCATCTCGTGCCGCCCGTCTTTGTAGTAGTCGGTGGTGATGTCGCGCACACCCGCCTCGCGATAACGCTCGACCAGAGGCTTCAACCGCGTCAGATCGCCATTCAGCGGATCCTTATCCCCCGCGAAAACATACATGGGCAGGTCGCTGCGGATACGCTGAAGCGCGTTCGGTTCGAACATCGGCGCCGCGGCGGCGAACAGCGACACCATGGAATTCGGCGACACCGAAAACCCGCACAACGGGTCGAACACATACTTGTCGACCTCGGTCGGATCGCGGCTCAGCCAATCGAAGGGCGTGCGGGCGGGTTCGAACGCCGCGTTGAACGCCTCAAGCGCGTTGCCGCTCGGATCGGGCGGCGGCAGAAGGTCCAGAGCCGCCGACCCCGACAGCACGACGCCGTCGATCAGGGTGCTGTGCGTGAGCAGGTAGATCTGCGTGGCGAACGACCCCATCGAATGACCGAGCAGGATCAGCGGCACGCTCGGATACTCGTCGCGGATCAGAAGGCTCAACACCGCCATATCGTCGACCACGGCGGCAAATCCGCCCGGCCCGAACTCGCCCAACGTGTCTTTCGTCGCGGTAAGTCCGTGCCCGCGATGATCATTGGCATAGACGGCGATCCCACGCGCCAGCAGCGGTTGCAAGGGCTCAAGGTACCGCAACGCATGCTCGCCCATCCCGTGCGAAACCTGCAGCACCGCCCTAAGCGGTTCGCGCGCCGGCCATCGATAAGCCGAGATTCGCGTCCCGTCCGAGCCTGTGAAGTGGAAGAGGGTCTTGTCCTGGGCCATGATTTTTTCGTTGTCTTGATTTGGAGCCCGAGAGCCTAGCCCAGCATCCGCATACGGAGAACCATGGCCTACGCGCAGGGACGGGGAGGGGGGCTGACCCTGACCCGCCATCACAGGAGCCGACCCAAAAAAGGGTGACCTCGCGATCCCGAAACAGTATACCCCGCCTGCGTAAGGATAAGGGTCTTATGGCCAAGGACAATACGAACACCGCCGACGTCGCCGCGCTCTCGTTCGAGCAGGCGCTCAAGCAGCTGGAAGAAATCGTCGGCCGGCTCGAGAAGGGCCAGGTCGACCTCGAAGACTCGATCGCCATCTACGAGCGCGGCACGGCCTTGAAAGCTCACTGCGAAGCCAAGCTGCGCGATGCCGAAGCGCGCATCGAAAAGATCGTTATCGGTCCGGGCGGCGCCCAGTCGACCGCTCCCCTCGACCCGAAGTAAGCGGACAACCTCTCGTGATCCATCCGGCCATTGAACCGGCGCTCAAAGAGTGCGCCGCCTTCGTTGAAGACGCGCTGAACGAGGCTCTGCCCGAAGTCCAAGGCCCCCAGGGCCGCCTCTTCGAAGCCATGCGCTATGCGACGTTGAACGGCGGCAAGCGCATCCGCGCCTTTCTGGTAATGCAGTCGGGACGGCAGTTCGGCGTCGACCGCCGCGCGCTCGCGCACGCCGCCGCCGCGGTCGAGTGCGTCCACGCCTATTCGCTGGTTCACGACGACCTGCCCGCGATGGACGACGACGACCTGCGCCGCGGCAAACCCACCGCGCACAAGCAGTTCGACGAAGCGACCGCGATCCTGGCGGGCGACGCGCTCTTGACCCACGCCTTCGCGCTGCTCGCCGGCCAAGAAACGCACACCGATCCGCACGTGCGCTGCGAGCTCGTCGCGCGTCTGGCGCAGGCGTCGGGTGCGAACGGCATGGTCGGCGGCCAGATGATGGATATCGACGCCAAGGGCCAACTCACCGACATCGGTCAGATCACGCGGCTACAGCGTTTGAAGACCGGCGCACTGATCTCCTTCGCCGTCGACGCCGGCGCCATCATGGGCAAGGCCTCCGCCGGCGCGCGGCATGCCTTGTCGAACTACGCGCAGGAACTTGGCCTCGCCTATCAGATCGCCGACGACCTGCTCGACGTCGAAGGCGACCCCGTTCAGATGGGTAAAGCGGCGGGTAAGGATCAAAGGGCGGGGAAGGCGACGTTCGTCACAATCCTCGGCCCCGAACGCGCCCGCGCGCAGGCCCAACTGCTTGCCGATCAGGCCGCGGCCCACCTTGAAGTGTTCGATGAAAAGGCCGACCTTCTTCGCGGCTTGGCGTCTTATGTCGTTAACCGGCGTGCCTAAATGCCGCAACAATCGTGGGCGATAGGTGAACTACCTTCTTTGGAAGGCGGACGTCATCAAAGTCGAAGTAAGGTCCAAGGGTTCCGATGACCCCACTCCTCGATAAAATCAAGTCGCCCGCCGATATGCGCGACCTCTCGCGCGATGAGCTGAAGCAACTCGCGAACGAGTTGCGCACCGAGACCATAGATGCCGTCTCCGTCACCGGTGGCCATCTCGGCGCAGGCCTCGGCGTCATCGAGCTGACCGTCGCGCTGCACCACGTTTTTCAGACGCCGCATGATCGCCTGATCTGGGACGTCGGCCACCAGGCCTATCCGCACAAGATCCTGACCGGCCGGCGCGACCGCATCCGCACGCTGCGCATGGGCGGTGGCCTCTCCGGCTTCACCCGCCGCAGCGAAAGCGAATACGACCCCTTCGGCGCCGCGCACTCGTCGACGTCCATCTCCGCCGGCCTCGGCATGGCCGTGGCGAGCGATCTGAAGAACGAAAAGCGCAACATCGTCTGCGTGATCGGCGACGGCGCGATGTCCGCCGGCATGGCGTATGAGGCGATGAACAACGCCGGCGCCACACGCTCGCGCCTCATCGTCATCTTGAACGACAACGACATGTCGATCGCGCCGCCCGTCGGCGGCATGAGCGCCTATCTCTCGCGCGTCGTCTCGTCCTCGGGGTATCAGAAGCTGCGCAACTTCACGAAGCAGCTGGCCAAGAAGATGCCGCACTTCGTCGAACAAACCGCCCGCAAGGCCGAGCGCTACACGCACGGCTTGACGATGGGCGGCACGCTCTTCGAAGAAATGGGCCTCTATTACGTAGGCCCCATCGACGGCCACAATCTCGATCACCTTCTGCCGGTGCTCGAAAACGTGCGCGACGCCGACATCGACCGCCCGATCCTGGTCCACGTCGTGACCAAGAAGGGCAAGGGCTATGCGCCCGCCGAAAACTCTGCCGACAAATACCACGGCGTGGTCAAGTTCGACGTCATCACCGGCGCGCAGAAGAAGACGCAATCGAACGCCCCGCAATACACGAAGGTGTTCGCCGAAAGCCTGATCGCCGAAGCCGAAGCCGACGAAAAGATCGTCGCCATCACGGCTGCCATGCCGTCCGGCACCGGCCTCGACCTCTTCGCCAAGCGCTTCCCGAACCGCACGTTCGACGTCGGTATCGCCGAACAACACGCGGTCACCTTCGCCGCCGGCCTCGCGACGGAAGGCCTGAAACCGTTCGCCGTGATCTACTCGACCTTCCTGCAGCGCGCGTATGACCAAGTCGTCCACGACGTCGCCATCCAAGGTCTCCCGGTCCGCTTCGCAATGGACCGCGCCGGCCTCGTCGGCGCCGACGGCGCGACGCACGCCGGCTCCTTCGACACGACGTTCATGGCGACGCTGCCCGGCATGGTCGTGATGGCCCCGTCCGAAGAACTCGAACTCATGCACATGGTGGCGACGCAAGCTGTCATCGACGACCGCCCCTCCTGCGTGCGCTACCCGCGCGGCGAAGGCGTCGGCATCGAACTCCCCGCGCGCGGCACACCGCTCGAACTCGGCAAAGGCCGCATCGTCCGCGAAGGCTCGAAGATCGCGATCCTAAGCTTTGGCACCCGTCTGCAAGAGGCTTTGAAAGCCGCCGACGAACTCGGCGCGCGCGGCCTGCCCACAACGGTCGCCGACGCCCGCTTCTGCAAACCGCTCGACGAAGACCTCATCCGCCGCCTAGCCGCCAACCACGAAGTCCTGATCACCGTGGAAGAAGGCTCCATCGGCGGCTTCGCCTCCCACGTCATGCAGTTCATGGCAAAAGCCGGCCTCTTCGACCGAGGCTGCAAATTCCGCCCGCTGACGTTACCCGACACCTTCATCGACCACGACAATCCGCAAAAGCAATACGACGTCGCCGGCCTCAACGCCCCGCAGATCGTGATGACCGCACTTACCGCCCTCGGCCGCGAAGCCACCGCGACGAGCGGCCTCAGAGCGTAGATCTGGGCATCTCCATGCACGCGCTAGCCCTGGGGGCGCGGGCGGCGTCCCGCCCGCTGTTCAAGCCTCGCCGCACGCACGTGCATCGACGAGTCAAACAAGAGCGGGCGGG
>JAEUMM010000388.1 GCA_016792645.1 Alphaproteobacteria bacterium
CGCATGGTCGAAGTCGAAAGCCTGCGCGCCGCCGGCAGAGCGACGATCCCGTCAACGATCGGCCTGGAGCGCGAAACAAATCCGTTCTTACGGCCGACGAGCGCTGAGCTACGCAAGTCGCTCGGCATGGAAGATGCCGACGTGGTCGAAGTCTTCGCTGAAACCCGCCGCCGCAAAGACGTCTTCAAGTAGCAACGATGCGAGCGCTGCTGGCTCTGACGATCGCGCTCATCACGGCAACCGCCGCGCGCGCCGACGCGAACCCGCCCTGCGCCGAACAAACCTTCGACGGCAGCCGTTTCACCGTCTGCGCCGTCGACACGAAGACCCAAAACATCGAACTCGCCTGGGCCGATAAGAACGGCGCGCCCTACCGCGCCTTCCACATCTACGCGGAAAAGAACGACACCAAGACCGTCCGCTTCGCGATGAACGCCGGCATGTTCCATTTCGACGGATCGCCCGTCGGCTTGCTGAAGATCGACGGCCGCGAGATCGGCCGCATCTCGACCAAAGACGACCCCGGCAATTTCCACATGAAGCCGAACGGCGTCTTCTTCCTTAGCGGAGGCAACGTCGGCATCGAAACGACGGACACGTTTCTGACGCGCAAGAACGCGGACTCCGCCACGCAGTCCGGCCCGATGCTGCTCATCAACGGCGCGATGCATCCCTCGATCCAAGACGACGGCCCCTCGCGCCTCATCCGCAACGGCGTCGGCATTCGCGGTTCGCGCAAAGCGTTCTTCGCGATCAGCGAAGATCCCGTCTCGTTCGGCAAGTTCGCCCGTCTCTTCCGCGACGCCCTCGATTGCACCGACGCGCTCTACTTCGACGGCAGCGTCTCAAGCCTTTGGGTGCCCTCAAAGAACCGCGAAGACAAAGCGGTCCCCTTCGGCCCCATGGTCATCGTGCGCGACAAACCCGCAAAATGACCGCCGACGACATCATCCGCGCACTCGACCTGAAGCCGCATCCCGAAGGCGGCCACTTCCGCGAAACCTTCCGCGACGCAGGCGGCGCCCGCGGTGCGTCCACAGCGATCTACTATCTTCTAAAGCAAGGCGAACGCTCGCACTGGCACCGCGTCGATGCGGCGGAGGTCTGGCATTTCTACGCCGGCGATCCACTCGAACTCGCGCTCTCCACCGACGGCCGCACAACACAAACGCACGTGCTCGGCACGAGCATCGCCAAAGGCGAACGCCCACAAATCATCGTGCCCACGAATGTCTGGCAAAGTGCAAAGCCGCTCGGCGCCTACACGCTCGTCGGCTGCACGGTCGCCCCCGCCTTCACCTTCGAGGGCTTCGAAATGGCAAACCTCGATTGGAAACCTGGCTAACGGAAGATCTGGCTCAGCTGTTTGCGAATGGCGAACGACGAGGGCCGCCCTGCAAGCCCTTGCTCCACGCTGAAACTGACGATCAGCATGTCGCCCTGCATCGAGATGCCGGGATAGCCGGGGGCAAAACGCGCACGCCTGAGATAGTTCGACACGCCCGCGCGCCCCGGCCCCGTGCGCACCACCGCAAAAAGCGCCGTTCCCGCATTGCGGATAGCGTCGAACAAAACACAGCGCGCAATCGCATTGCCACTGGCGGCGTTCCAGTTTGCCTCGAACAGCACCTCGCGCCCGATCTCCGCGCGCAACTGCATCATGATGCGTCCCGCGATGTCGCGCACGGTCCCGATCGGCGGCGACTGACACATTAGCGGTTGTGCGGGTCCGTTCGGCGCCATCGGAATCCCGCGCCGGTTGTCCGGCGTAAACAACGTGACGCCGCCGAGCGCCGAAAGCCTGAGCACGATCTCGCCGTCGTCGCGCAACAAGATCCGGTCGCCGCCGGCCGCCGGTTGCCACCGCAGCACAAGAATTTCGTCGGTCCGGTCGAACCTGACCTTCGGCAACTCGCTCGAGAGGTCCAGCACGAATCCGATACCGGAGAACTCCGACGCGTAGTGCGCGACAGGCGCCAATTGGCGGTCATACGCGCGCGACACCATCGCTCCCGCGCTGGTCAGCGCGACGAAGGCAATGATGATCAGACGCGCGAGAGACCGCAACGCACACGCTCCAAATACGGGACGCGCAGGCCCCTGGCCCTTTCAGGCCGCCCACGAACAAGCCACACCCCGCGAATCCCGAAATGCGTCTATGGTCTCTGATGATGGCAACAATGTGGTTCGATGAACGCCCAGATTCCCCAGCGTTAATCACAGGTTACTGATCGCGGCGCGCGGATTTCAAACGCATGCGTAACAGCCAGGCCACTGCGGCATTCCTGCCACCACACGCTGCCGCAAACGACACCGATAGATCACACGCCGTCGGCGAGCCCGGCATATTGCCCAAAGCGTCCGACGAACACGCCTTCCCAACCCTGATCATAGCCGTCGCGCGCGCCTTGAGCCGCCGGCCCCATCATGCGTTCCCACTGCCGGTGCTCCAGTGTCACGCGCGTGCGCGCAGGCCCAAGCGCCACGAACCGCAACTCGACCTCCGACGCATGCTCAGGATCGGTCGACACGTGCCACGTATGCACGACGCGATGCGGCGCCTCGCAATCCAACACCGTGCCCCAAAGCTTCTCCGTCCCGTCATGCCATCGCTCGAAGATGCGCCCGCCGGCGTGGGCCTCCATGATCACCGTCGCGACCTTATCCTCGCCCAGCGAATGCGTGTTCGACGGCCACCACTTCCCGAGTTCCTCGGTATAAAGCCGGAACGCATCACCAACCGACCGCGCCACGACGATCGACTTGACGACAGGCGGTATGATCGGCGCGTTCATCTGGACCCCTTCCGCCGCGCCCGCGGCCTGGGCGCGTCTTTCTCCGCATAAGCCTTGAACGCGTTCAGTGCATCGCCCCAGAACGTATCGAGATAAGCCCGAACATCGGCCAGCCCCTGCGTATCGATCGCATAGAACTGCCGCGTCCCATCGCGGTAAGCGCTGACAAGCCGCGCCTCCTTCAAAACCTTCAAATGCTGCGAAACCGCCGGCCGCGAAACCGGCAACCCCTCCGCAATCTCCCCAACTGCCCGCGGCCCCTTCCGCAACCGCTCAAACACAGCGCGGCGGGTGGGGTCGGCGAGGGCGACGAAGGCATTAGCGTAAGTCATGGCTTACATATACGCCACCGCCATACGTAAGTCAACACTAACGCTTAAGGCATCGCACCGGCAAAGACGCAAAGCCTCGAACGCTTGGAGCGCGAAAACAAAACGGCGCCGGATGAACCGGCGCCGTTCGAAACGCGAAGCGCGGCCGCCTCAGTACATATGCTGTCCGCCGTTGATCGACATCGTCGATCCGGTAACGAAACCACCGTCGTCGGAAACCAGGAACATCACGCCGCGCGCAATTTCTTCCGCTTTGCCCAACCGCCCGACCGGAATCTTCGCCACGATCTTCTCAAGCACATTCGGCGGTACGGCGGCGACCATATCGGTGTCGATATAGCCGGGGGCAATCGCGTTGACGGTGATGCCCTTTGGCGCGCCTTCTTGCGCCAAGGCCTTTGTGAAACCGTGGATGCCCGACTTTGCAGCGGCGTAGTTCACCTGGCCATACTGCCCGGCCTGGCCGTTGATCGAGCCGATATTGACGATGCGGCCGAACCCGCGATCCAGCATCCCGTCCCACACGGCTTTGCACATGTTGAAGCAACCGCCGAGATTGGTGTCCATCACCTCATCCCACTGCGCGCGCGTCTGCTTCTTCAGCGTCGCGTCGCGCGTGATGCCGGCATTGTTCACCAGAATGTCGACGGGCCCAAGCTTCGCCACCACCTCGGCGACGCCCTTGATGCACTGATCGTAATCGGCGACGTCCCACTTGAAGCACGTGATGCCGTGCTTGTCCGCGCAACCCTTCGCCCGCTCGTCGTTGCCCATATAGTTCGCGGCGACCTTATAGCCCGCCTTCTTCAGCGCGACGGAAATCGCCTCGCCGATACCGCGCGTGCCGCCCGTAACAATCGCTACCCTTGACATTCGTTCCTCCGTTGCGCCGGCTGTTCAAGAGCCGGTCCTTGTCTCATTGTTGATAGCACACAAAGTCGGCCTGCTTCGGATCGCCAGCAGGCGCAACCGTCACTTCGCCGTCGATATGCAGATAAGTTCGTCCACGTGGATCCAGCTTCATCACCGCCACGATGCCCTCGGCCTCGCCGCTGACGAACTTAATCTCGGCGCCCAGGACATTGACGAAACCGGTCTTGCCCAGGCGGGTATAACGACCGAGGCCGTCGAACGAGAAGGTGCCGAGCACCGACGGCGCGAACCGATCGCTACCGGTACCGGTCAGCCGATCGACCGTCAGAACCTGGCAGGTGAACACGCCGTCCGGCATGGTGGAATCGGCGATCGCCGCGGTCGGCAATAGCGACGACGCCGCGATCGAAAGCAGAGCAACGAGTTTTCTCATGACGCCAAAGGTTGCCTCTTAGCGCTCCAGGCACATAGCAATGCCCATGCCGCCGCCGATGCACAACGTCGCGAGACCTTTCTTCGCGTCGCGCTTCTGCATCTCGTGCAGCAGGGTCACGAGCACGCGCGCGCCTGACGCGCCGATCGGATGGCCGATGGCGATCGCGCCGCCGTTGACGTTCACCTTGGCCGTATCCCAGCCCATGTCCTTGTTGACCGCACACGCCTGAGCCGCGAACGCTTCATTGGCTTCGACGAGATCGAGATCGGCAGCCGACCATCCGGCCTTCTTCAACGCCGCGCGCGACGAGGGGATCGGCCCCGTGCCCATGATCTTCGGATCGACGCCAGCTTGCGCCCACGACTTGATGATCGCAAGGGGCTTCAACCCGCGCTTGTCCGCCTGCTTCAACGACATGAGCACCACGGCCGCCGCGCCGTCATTGATGCCGCTGGCGTTCGCCGCCGTCACCGTGCCGCCCTCCTTCAAGAACGCCGCGCGCAAATCCTTGATCGCGTCATAGGTCACGCCGTCGCGAATGAACTCGTCGGTGTCGACGATCTTCTCGCCCTTCTTCTCCTTGATCGTGACCGCCACGATCTCGTCCTTGAAGCGCCCGGCCTTGCGTGCGGCCTCCGCCTTGTTCTGCGAGGCAACCGCGAACCGGTCCTGCTGCTCGCGCGTGATCTGCCATTCCTTGGCGACGTTCTCGGCCGTGTTGCCCATGTGATAGCCGTTGAACGCGTCCATCAGGCCGTCCTTGATCATCGTGTCGATGAACTCGAGCGGCCCCATCTTCTGTCCGGCGCGCAGATAGGCCGCGTGCGGCGCCATCGACATCGACTCCTGACCGCCAGCGACGACGATCGACGAGTCCCCGTTGACGATCGCCTGATGCCCGAGCGCGACCGCGCGCAAACCGGAACCGCAAAGCTGATTGACGATCCACGCCGGAACCTCAACCGGAACGCCCGAGTTGATCGACGCCTGCCGCGCCGGGTTCTGCCCCTGCGCCGCCGTCAAGATCTGGCCGAGGATGACTTCGCTGACCTCTTTCGCGTCGACCTTCGCGCGCTTGAGAACTTCCTTGATCGCAACCTTGCCCAGGTCATGCGCGGGCAAGTTGGCGAAGGCTCCGTTGAACGAGCCCACGGGCGTGCGTGCAGCTGCAACAATGGCGACGTCGGTCATGAGAGAGGGTCTCCTAAAAGGCGGAAAGTGATCGTCCGTTAACACTGACAATGGCACGCCGCAGACCTCGCGGCCAAGCGGTTGAGCCATATTTAGGACAAAAGTGAACGCCCCGTGAAAAGCGCCGGGGACCACCTCGCCTTAACGCATCTGCGATAGGAATGCACGCCGAAGTCGAGTAGAATGCTGCGCAATATGGATGCGGATGCGGCGCAGCATAAGCCGAACACCGAGGGCATCGATGACGACCCCGACGAACGAACCGATCACGATCAAGAAGTACGCGAACCGCCGCCTCTACAACACGGCGACGTCAAGCTACGTCACGCTGGACCACTTGGCTGACATGGTAAAACGGGGTCAGGAATTCAACGTCTATGACGCCAAGTCCGGCGACGACATCACGCGTTCGGTCCTGACGCAGATCATCTTCGAAGAGGAAGGCAAAGGCGGTCAGCAATTGCTGCCCATCCAATTCCTACGCCAGCTGATCCGCTTCTACGGCGACAGCATGCAGGCCTTGGTGCCGGGTTACTTGAACCTCAGCATGGATTCCTTCTCGCGCAATCACGAACGCATCCGCGAGCAGGTGCAGTCCACCTTCGGCGGCAAAGGCATGCTGAAGGAGTTCGAATCCATAGCACGCCAGAACATGCAGATGTTCGAACGCGCGATGCGCATGTTCACGCCGTTCGGCGCCCTGATGAAGGCGCGCGAAGAAGGCGGCGGCCCGCCGGCAAACGGAGTCGACGACTTGGCCGAACCGGCCCAGCCGCGCGATGAAGAAATCGCCGACCTGAAGGCGCAGCTCGAAATCATGCGCCGTCAGCTCGACGACATCGCGACGCGCAAGCAGAGCTAAGCGAACCTCGGGAGCGTCACATATGGAGCGATGGCTTCGGGTCGTTGCTCTGACGCTCGCCGCGTTCACCATCTTCGCCGCTGAAACACATGCAGCACCGCTCAAGCTGAGCGCCGCCGATTGCCGGCACGTCGACACGCTGACCAAAGAAGAACGCGCGCGCGTCCGCTGTGGCTTGCTCCGCGTGCCGGAAGACTATGCAAAGCCACGCGGCCGACAGATCGAAATCGCCGTCGCCGTCATCGAACCCAAATCCAACAAGCCGGCCGATCCGCTCGTCATGCTGCACGGCGGACCCGGCGGCGGCGACGTCGACAACTATCGCTATCGTTTCGACGAGCCTCTTGGCGCGCGAACGTTGATCCTCTTCGACCAGCGCGGCGTCCAGTATTCCGTGCCCGCCCTTTGCCCCGAACTCGGCGACGCGATTTTCACCGCCAGCGTCCGCGGCCTGTCGCCCGACGCCGAGACGGCGGACCTCGTTCTGGCGCACAAACGCTGCCACGACCGTCTGATCGCGGACGGCGTCGACCTCACGAAGTACAACACCGATGCAACGGTCGCGGACATGGAAGCGCTACGCACGGCGCTGGGCTTCGAGAAATGGAAGGTCTACGGCATCTCCTACGGCACGGCCGTGGGCCTCGCCTATCTGCGCGACCACGCCGACCGCATCGACGCACTGGTCCTCGATTCCGTCTACGCGTTGGATTCGCCGCCCGCCAGCAACGTCGTCCCCAGCATGATGGCCTCGCTCGGCAAACTGTCCGCCGCCTGCACCGCAAACGCCGCCTGCCACGCGCGCTTCGGCGATGTCGAGGCGTTGTTCCAGAAGGCGCTGGCCGATCTGGTCCGCGAGCCCCTGACCGTACCCTCACTCGACGCGACCGCCGATTGGACTGAAGCGGTGAAGATCAGCCCCTCGGCATTTCTGGCGGTCATTCACCAGCTTCTCTACGATCGCGACGCCTACCCGCTTATTCCCTACGTGATCGACCGCGTGGCCGCGCGCGACGGCGAAGTCTTCGCCCTCCTCGTCGATCAATTCCGCGGCCGCGCCAACAGCATCACCCACGGCCAATACGCCGCCGTCGAATGCTACGAGCGCTTCCCCTTCGACTCGCGCGACACCTACGAGCAGGCGTCCGCGCAATGGCCGCTCGTTCGCGATCACATGACCTTGATCGTGCGCCACTTCGACATCTGCGGCAATTGGAGCGCTAAGGCGCGCGCACCGATGCGCATGCCGAAACGTACGGCCGTGCCCACGCTCGTCCTCGGCGCGTCGTGGGATCCGATCACGCCGGCGGAAACATCGAAGAGCGTCGCCGAACAACTCGGCGCGCACTACGTCGAACTGCCCTTCCACGGCCACGGTGTCCGCAGCGACAAAACCTGCGGCGCGCCGATGATCCGCGCCTTCCTCGCCCAGCCGGCGAACGCCCCGGACGCCGCATGCACGCGCCAAAAGCAGCCGCCCGCGTTCGTCACCAGCATAATCCGCGCACCCGCCGTCGCGCGCGAGATCACGGCGCTCGACACGCACGACACCCCGGCGGCGGCGCCGACCGGCGTCATCCTCGCGGGTACGCTTGCCTTCATGATCGTGTCGGCGCTGACATGGAGCTTCGTCGGCCTGACACGCGCGTTGCGCTATGGCACGCAGGCGTGGTCAGGCTTTTGGCACCGGCCCGGCGTTCCACTCGGCCTCGCCGCGCTCACGCTGAGCGCAGCACTGACGACGTTCGCGTGGTCCTTCGCCGCAGCTGCCGGATCGCCGTTGCTGCTGATGATTGGTTTGCCGGGAACAAGCCTTTCGGCGTTCATTTTGCCATGGACAGGCATCGCACTGCTCGTTTGGGGCGCCCTGACGCTACTGTTTGGTGCCGAAAAAGCGCAACGGCCCGCAGCCTACGCCGTTCACCTTTGGTTGGTGCTTGCGGCCGGATGCGTTGCAGCACTGCTGTTCGCCTCCTTCGGCCTCCTCATCCCCGACTTGATCTAGACACCTTCGGCTGCCAAAGAGGGCCGCAGAAACAACGGGCGAGCGCCATGGCATTCCGAATTCGTACACGCGTCACCGTCGCCGTCATGCTTGTGGCCGCAGCTCTCGCCGGCGGCGCTGAGGCCGCGAACAAGAAAGACATCGCGCGCGCCAAGAACACGAAGCAGATTCCCGAATGCGTGCGGTGCGACCTGTCGGGCGCCGACCTGCGCAACGGCTTCTTCCAGCTCGCCAACATGATCGAAGCGAATCTGTCGGGCGCGAAATTCGACGGCGCGAACATGGGCGGCACACAGCTCAACAACGCGAACCTGTCGAACGGCAGCTTCACGTACACGAACTTCTCCGGCGCACAGCTTCAGGGCGCCGACATGAGCAACGCCGACTTCACCAACGCTTGGTTCAACTGGGCATGGCTCTCGGGCGGCAAGCTCGACGGCGCGAATTTCACCGGCGCCAAGATGATCGGCGCGCAGTTGCAAGGTGCGGACATGCGAAAGGTCATCGGCCTGACACAGGCCCAATTACGCACAGCCTGCGGCGACGCGACGACACTTCTGCCCCCAGGCATCGAGACGCCGCGCTGCCCGTATTGAGTTGATGTCAGGGCAAGCGCCCGGAGCGATCGCCGACGGCCCACTGCACGCCGACAAAGGCGCCCTTCACCCGCGGCAGCAGAACCAGCGCCAAGATGACGATGGTCGGAAGAAGGATCGCCATGACCCAAATCACCGGCCAGGTGCGCACGAATTCGAGAAAGAGAAGCGGGGCGACGACAAGATGCCCGACGATCAGGATCGTGAAATACGCCGGTCCGTCATCGGCGCGATAAAGCCCGATCTCATGCCCGCAAGCCGAACACGTCGGCGCGACCTTCAGATAAGAGGAAAACAACCGCCCTTCGCCGCAATGCGGACACCGGCCCAACGCGCCGCGCTGAAGTCCGGCCCAGATCGATCGCTGCTGAAATTGGGCGGTCATCGGACCCCTCCTGGTCGCCCCAGGATGTAGGCTTCGGCGGCGCGAAACGCACCTGTCGTTTGTGCGGCGTGATGTCTCGGAGACTAAGCCGTCCAAGGCTCTCTGATTTCGGGCTTGCCGAAGTAGAAGCCTTGCAGATAGTCAACGCCGAAAGCGCGCAGAATATCGGCCTCACGTGCATCCGCAACCCACTCGGCCACGGTCAGCAAATTGAAATTCTTGGCGAGGTCGACCAGCGTGCGCACGAAGATCTGGTTGTCGCGGCTGTCAGCCAGACCTTTGACGAAGGTGCCGTCGACCTTGACCATATCGACTTTCAGCGACTGCAGATTGCGGAACGAGGTATAGCCGGCGCCGAAGTCGTCGATCGCAACCTTCGCCCCCAGCGCACGCACGCGACTGACGAATCGCATGCTTTCTTCGATGTCGATCAACGCCGCCGTCTCGGTCAGTTCCACGATCATGCGCGGCGCCACGTCGGCGTGTGCTTCGATGTAGGATACGAACGCCTCCAGCGTCGGACGGTCGCTGGCCGTCATGCCCGACACGTTGAGCGACAAACAAGCCCCGCGATGCTTCATCAGCGCCGCAACGGTAAGCTCCAGCACGCGCCGGTCGAGTTGACGGATGAGTCCCAGTTGTTCGGCGACCGGAACGAAATCGCCGGCGGCGATGATCTGCCCGTCCGGGCGCGCGATGCGCACGAGGCATTCATGCATGTTCGCCTGATTGGTCTTGGCGTCGACGATCGCCTGATAAGCGAGCACGATGCGGTTCTCCGCCATCGCAGTCACGATCTGATCGCCGATCTGGACCGTGCGCTTGCGCAGCGACTCGCGTTGCGGCGAATGGGCATAGGCCGCGAAATTGTCACGCCCGTGCGCCTTGGCGCGGTCGAGCGCTTCCTCGGCGCGCGCCATTGCTTCCTGACTGTTGCGCGCGTCTTGCGGCAGCGCGATGGCGCCGACGGATATCGTGGCCGACACGGCGCCGTTGCGGGTCGGAATCACACGCACGCGCGCTGCCGTCCGGAAAGCGGCCGCGCGCTCGGAGATCTGCGTCGCCGTGCAGCCGGGCACGATCACGCCGAACTTGTTGCCGGCCGTCCGCCCGATAACCGAGTTCACGCCTGCCACTTCGGCCAACCGGCGGCCGATCGCGACGATCACTTCATCTGCGGTGTCGAAGCCGTAGGTCTCGTTGATCACCGCCAGATCGTCGATCGCCGCAACGAAGTAGGCGGCGGGCTTGCGGTCAGCCGTCGGAATCTGTTCGAGGTGTTGGGCCAGCTGCTCGCGCAAGCGCAAACGGTTCAAGTGCCCCGTCATCTCGTCGTAGCTCGCGGCCCACGAGAGCGTTTCCTCGCGCAGCTTGCGTTCCGTGATGTTGCGCACGGTGCCGATGACGCGCTCCGCCTGGCCGCTCGGACCGGGCAGACACACGCCGCAATCCTCGACCCACACCGGCGCGCCATCTGATTTCAGCGCATACTCGAAGTGAAAGGGATGCCCTTCGGCTGGCGGCGTCAGCACGAGACGAAGACGCGCTTCCGCGGCCGAATCTTCGATCAGGCCGTGAAACCCTTTGTCCGTCTCGTAAATCGACAATTCGCCGAGACCCAGATGTGCGCTCGGATCGCTCGACCACACGATCCGTCCGTCGCTGGGCGTCCACTCGTAGACGACGTCGCCAGTTGCGGCGAGCGCCAAACGCAGCCTCTCCGCCTCGCTGAGTTCAGCAAGTTTCTGCAGCGGTGCTGCTTGCCGACGGCTGAACACGTTCAAGGGGATGCCCCACTGAGTTTAGGCGTGCGGAGGGTTTCTCCCTTTCTCGCAAACGCAAGGGCGACTCTAGCGATGCAACATTTAAGAAAAGCGAAAACGGGGCTGTGAGGAACGTCAGCTTGGTATGCCGAAGTCGTTGTTAATCTTAAGCAATCGGTTCCGTAAATGGCATGCCGGCTGCGTTGTTTTGCCGGGCGATGCTGAGCGTAAGCACAAACTGTCTCATTTCGACGCGCACGGCGTATTACGGCGCGCGTCGAATAGCGCCGGCCGCAGCCACCTCCCGTTCTGAGGCTTGGGGAGCGCGGCCTGCGGTTGAGGAGTTGCGGCCGGCGCGCCGCCCTTCTAAATCGCCCGCCACCGCCATCGCGGCGGTTCCACGTTTCCCGCACGCGCCCTTCGTGGCGCACGTCCTCGCGCAAGTCGAGCCGGTCGAACACGACATGCGCCACGTCGCAAACGCGTACGCGGCCATCGACGCACTTGGTTACGATTTGCCTAAGACCGTCGTCGCAACGCTTTAATCGTCGTCCCCTCACCCGCTCATAGACGCCGCACACGCATCAGCGCGGCGTCAAGATCAGCGTCTTGAGTTCGACGATCATGCGCTCGATCCGCGTCAGCCGCTCGTTCATTTCCGAAAGCCGCTGGTCGACGTTTCCGCCTTCATCGGGCACCGGCGTCGAAATCCCCGCGCGCTTGGCGACTTCGGCGGCGCCGACATTGAGAAGTCGCGCCAGCGTCGCCACGTCCCCCGCGCGCAACTCGCGCTGATCCTTCCAAAGCTCCGCCACCTGCTGGCTCGTAAGCTGCAGCAGTTTGGCGACGTCTTCGCGCGACGCGCCGGCCGCCTTGAGTTGCGCGTCGAACCAGGCTTGATCAAAGAACAAAGCCATCCTCTAACGCCCCTTGAACTGCGGCGGGCGCTTCTCGAGAAAGCTCGCGACACCCTCACGGTGATCCTCCGTCTGGAACAGGCGCCCTAAGGCCCCCGACACCCAACTGCCGAACTCATGCGCGTCCCGCGCCGACGCGCGACGCAAACCTTCCTTCATATGGCGCAAGGCAAGCGGCGCATTCGACGCGATGCGCGCCGCCAGCCCGAACGCCTCATCCAGGAGATCCGCATGCGCCACAACGCGCGACACGAGCCCGATCCGCGCCGCCTCTCGCGCGTCGATCACGTCGCCGGTAAAGAGCAGCTCCGCCGCTTTCTGCGGACCGACGAGTCGCGGCAGAATCATCATGCCGCCGACATCCGTAACCAGCCCACGCTTGATGAAGATCTCGCCGAACTGCGCCCGCTCCGACGCAATGCGAATATCGGCGAAGAGACTGAGTTCCATCCCCCAACCGACGGCGACACCGTTGACGGCGGCAATGATCGGCCGGTCGCAATCGAGCACAGCCGCTGCCGCCGGCGTCAGACGAGGCCGCACGGCGGAAAGCCGCGCTTGGCTTTGCTCCCGCTGCGGCCCGGTCATCATCTGCTTGACGTCTTCGCCGGAACAGAACGCAGGGTCCGTGCCCGTAATCACGACCGCCCGCACGTCGTTGTCGCTCTGGACATGCCGGAACACGGTTTCAAGGTCCGCGTAAGCCCGCGCGTTAAGCGCATTGCGCACGTCCGGTCGGTTCAACGTCACCACCGCCACATGGTCGCGAAGGTCGTAGGTCAAATGGGCAAGATCGGGCTGTGCCATGGTCGTTCCTGAAGCGGCGTCCGCACCGTTCACTCTAGCGCGATTTGCCGCCTTTGCAGTGGCGGCCTCGCTTTGGCATTGTGCCCGCGCACCATGGGCCTGCAAGACGTCAAGACCCCGATTTTCCTGCGAAATATCTGGTATTTCGCGCTGCACAGCCGTGCACTCAAATCGGGGCGCCTGCTGCACAAGACGCTGCTCGGCGAACCCGTCGTCTTCGGTCGCACCGAATCGGGCGAAGCCTTCGCGCTGCGCGATCTCTGTCCGCATCGGGGCGTCCCGCTGTCGAAGGGCAAGATTCTGGAAGGGACGGTCGAGTGCCCCTACCACGGCTGGCGCTTCAAACCGTCGGGCCAGTGCTCACACATCCCCTCGCTCGTCGGCGAAGAGGGCGTGGAGCCGACCAAGATCAGCGTCCGCAAGTACCCCCTTGCCGAACGCAACGGCCTGATCTGGATCTACATGGCGGAAGACACCCAAATGCGCGAGCCCGCGACGCCTGCGCCGGTGCTTCCGCTCGCCGAGACGGCGCTGCCGACATTGATCGAGGGCCAGCTCTTTCCCTGCGCCATCGATCATGCCGTCATCGGCTTGATGGATCCGGCTCATGGCCCGTTCGTGCATAAGGCTTGGTGGTGGCGCTCGAAGAAGTCGATCCATGCAAAGGCGAAGAAATACGCGCCGTCGCACCTTGGCTTCACGATGGTCTCGCACAAGCCCTCCAGCAACTCGACGCTCTACAAGATCTTGGGCGGCGACATCACGACCGAGATCACCTTCGAGCTTCCCGGCACCCGCGTTGAACATATCAAAGCCGGCCGCAACGATGTCGTGGGCCTGACGACCTGCACGCCGTTGACCGAGAACGAGACCGAAGTCACCCAGACGTTCTTCTGGAATATCGGCTGGATCGCGCCCTTCAAGCCGATCGCGCAATACGTGGCCCGCGTCTTCCTGGGCCAAGACCGCAACATGGTGACCCTTCAGCAGGAAGGCCTGAAGTTCAATCCGCGTCTGATGTTGATCCAAGACGCCGACGTTCCGGCCATGTGGTACCACCGCCTGAAAAAGGAATGGGCCGACGCTGGTGCCGCCAAGCGCCCCTTCGTCAATCCCGTCACCGAAACGACCCTGCGCTGGCGTAGTTAACGGCACCGGCCTTCCGGGCACACCCCTTGCGACTTTGACCTCTGAAACGGCCGCACGTGACCCATTTGGGCACACAGCGGCGCTAACAAGGGGTTATGCGCATGGCTACGCCGACTTTGGGTGAAATGCGTTTCGCGCAACTGGTCATGAAAACCGAAATGCGCCCGCGTCGCCGCCGCCGCGGCGTCGATCCGATGTGGCGCAAATTCTTCGATGGCGCCGTTGTCGTGACCTTCGTCTTCTTCCTGTTCATGTAAAGAAAATGGCGCGCCCCGTTCAGGGACGCGCCACGTAAAGCCAGTGAGCCTGGGCTCAGTGGGTGCCGACGATGCCCGGCGATCCACCGAAGTCGCGCTTCGCCGCCACGATCGTGACCGTGAACCCGGCAACGACGTCGAGGATGGTCATCAGCGTCAGCATGAAGAACACCGAGTTCGAGAAACCCTGCACCGTCAGGAACTGGATGATGCACAGCACGCTCAGCAGCATCGACAGGCCGTGATTGACGATCGACATCGCATCCGTGCGCGTCGCCTTGACCACTTCGACGAAGAGCAGAAGCAGGCTGAGGCCCATGAAGATGTCCGAGAAAGACACGCCCCACTTGTCGCCCGAGAACATGCTGATGGTGAAGATCGCGCCGTGCAGCCAATTGTCGAGTTCGTCTCCGCGCGGCGCAACCGTGAACACGACGAAATTGTAGACAATGAGCGGAAACACCAAGAGCGGAATGATATTCAAAGCCGACAACGACCTACCCATAGAATCCTCATGACTTCCGGTTGAGCGCCCCGCGGGCGGATGATGACCCAAAGCTTACCAGCCCCGGCAAGCTTTGGCCAAGTTCCGGAGAATACGTGGCTATTTTGTGGCAGGCGGCCCGCCGCCGTCTTCGCGCCCGGCGGAAGAACGTTCAGCGAATATGAGGTACAGGTTGCGGGCGTACACAATCAAACCGAGGGCCTGTCCGGAGATGAAGACCGGATCGCGCTGATAGATCGCATATATAAGGAGAACGATGCCGCCGCCGACGCTGAAATACCAGAAGGCGACGGGAACCACGCTGCGGCCGGCCTTCTCGCTGGCCCACCATTGGACGACGAAGCGCGACATGAAGAGCGCCTGACCGCCGAAGCCGATCAGAATCCAAACATGCTCCCACGTCAGCCAGTCGAACATCGCTTCAAACCTCGTCCACGCGCACAGGATTGCGCGCCCGGCGCCTAAGCCACCTAACACCCATCAGGTCCGAGAGCGAGACCAAGAGACGGTCGAGCGTGCCGTACTTCGATTGGCCGTGCGAGCGCGGCCGATGATGCACGTCGACATGCGTGATGCGATAGCCTTCGCGCAGCATCAATGCGGGAATGAAGCGGTGTATATGATCGAAATACGGCAACGACAGAAACGCCGTCCGTGAAAACAACTTGAGCCCGCAACCCGTATCGCGGGTTCCGTCCTGCAGCAGCCACTGCCGCGTACCGTTGCCGACGCGCGACGCCATACGCTTCATGAAGTTGTCTTCGCGCTTGCGCCGCTGTCCCGCCACAAGACCAAGCTCCGGTGTGCCGGCGGCTTCCCGCCGCCACACGGCCAGCAGGTTCGGGATGTCGGCCGGATCGTTCTGCCCGTCGCCGTCCAAGGTCGCGATCAACGAGCCGCGCGCCGCGATGACACCCGAGCGCACAGCCCGGCTCTGACCCGAATTCTTGGCATGCCGCAGCACCCGAAGCTCGGGCGTCGTCGCCCGCGCCGCGACAAGCGCGCCGACGGTGCCGTCGGAACTGCCGTCGTCGATAAACAAGACCTCAAACGACGCTTTGCCCCTAAGCGCAGCACAAATCTCGTTGAGAAGCGGAACCGCGTTCTCGACCTCATCCTTCACCGGCACGACCACCGACAGCTCGGGCGAACCCGTCACGCGACACTCCTTAAAGTCCGCGGCGCTTATACAAGTGCAATCGCCCCCCCGCCAGGGCCCCGCGACCTTCGTGCCGCCCAGTAGACGAAACCGCCCGGGCAATGCGATAGCCAGTATCTGGACGGCGCATGTGCCCTTCGGGGCATTGCGCCGAGTGCCCTTTCGATGGTTAACCCTGGCAATGACGACACGACGTTCCGCAGCAGCCTATGATTCGTCGAGCCCCTGGTCCTTGGCGCTCGCGCACCCGCGCATCGTGCTGGTCACGCTGTGCCTGTTGATGTTCGTGCCCGGCATCGCGTCGGTCCCGCCCCTCGATCGCGACGAGTCGCGCTTCACGCAAGCGACCAAGCAGATGATCGAAACGGGCGACTTCATCGAAATCCGCTTCCAAGACGAAGCCCGCAACAAAAAGCCCATCGGCATCTATTGGATGCAAGCCGTCACCGCCGGCTGGCTGACCGGTGAGCCGCACAACGACATCTGGGCCTATCGTATCCCCTCGGTGCTCGCCGGCATCTTTGCCGTCCTCTTCGTCTTCGGCCTGGGACGAAAGCTCTTTGATGAGGAGGTCGGGCTCATAAGCGCCGGCATCCTTGCCTCGTCGTTGTTGGTCATAGGCGAGTCGCACATCGCCAAGACCGATGCGGTGCTCTTCGCCTGCGTCGCCGCCGCCCAATTGCTGATAGCCGAGTTCTTTCTGGCCGCGCGCCAAGGCGCGCCTCAGCCCAAGGTCCGCTACTCCGCCCTCTTAGGGCTCGCCATCGGCATCGGCATCCTGGTCAAAGGCCCGATGATCCTCTTCTTCGTCGGCCTGACCGTGATCGCGGTGTCGATATGGGAACGCCGATGGGGCTGGATCATGTCGATGCGTCCGATCTTCGCCCTCGGCATCATCATCCTGATCAATGTGCCCTGGCTCGTCGCCATCGGTCTCGTCACCAAAGGCGCCTACTTCACCGAAGCCCTCGGCCAAGACTTCCTCGGCAAGGCGATGTCGTCGCAAGAAAGCCATTGGGGTCCGCCGGGCTACTATCTCGTGTCGCTGCTTGTCGGGTTCTGGCCGGGCTGGCTGTTCCTGGCGCCCGGCATTGTGTACGGCATCGCCCGTTCGCGGGAAGGCGCCGTGCGCTTCCTTCTCTCGTGGATCATCCCGGCCTGGATCATCCTCGAACTGGCGCCGACGAAGCTGCCGCACTATCCGCTGCCGATCTATCCCGCGCTCGCGCTCCTCTGCGGCGCCGCTGTCATGGCCGGCGTGCGCGAAAGCCGCAGCTTCCTCGACAACACGCCGGTCAAGGTCGGCGCCGTCTTCTGGCTCATGATCACGATCGCGCTCACCGGCGGCGCTCTCTTTTATCTGCCCGGCGCTTACGGCGACGGCGACAGCGTCTTCCTCTGGGCTCTCGCAGTTCCAGTGCTCGGGGCAGCCGGCATTGCCGTCCTGTTCCTGTTGCGCGGTGAGGGTGAGAATGCCTCGGCGGCCGCTATCGCCGCGGGCGCGGTGTTCGCGGCGATCGCCTTCGCGGCCGTCCTTCCGCGCCTCGACAAAGTAACGGTGAGCCAAAGGGCGTCCGAACTCATCGCGCGTTCCGGCGCCTTGCCGCAAGCGACCACGATCGTCGGCTTTCACGAACCGTCGATCGTGTTCCAAGTCGGCACCAAAATAAGGCTCTCGCAGAGCGCAGTCGAAGCCGCCGACTTCCTGACCAAGACGCCGAACTCGGTCGCAATGGTCGAGAGCCGGATGGACGCCGAGTTCCATCAGCGCCTGACCCAACAGAACTTCGTCGCCGAACCGATCGGCAACGTCAAAGGCCTCAACTACTCGAACGGCCGGCAGGTTTCGCTGACGCTCTACCGGTTGCGCAAAACCGGACCGTGACGCCGCTGTTAAAGCGCCTGACCGACGCGCCGCCGCTGACACAGTTGGCGGCGGCCGTCGTCCTTCTCACGGCGGCGCGCATCGCGATCTTGATCGCAACGCCGCTCAATCTCGGCCCCGACGAAGCGCAGTACTGGTCGTGGAGCCTGACGCCCGCCTTCGGCTATTTCTCGAAGCCGCCGATGATCGCCTGGATCATCGGCGCCTCGACTGCGATGTGCGGCGACGGCGAAGCCTGCATCCGCATCAGCGCACCGCTCTTCCACGCAGCATCCGCCTTCGCTGTCTATTTCGCCGCACGCGCATTCTATGACGAACGAGTCGGCTTCTGGTCGGCGCTCACCTACGCGGTGATGCCGGGCACAAGCTTCTCGTCGCTGCTGATCACCACCGATGTACCGCTCTTGTTCTTCTGGGCGCTGTCTCTGTGTGCGCTCGCCGAACTTCGCCGCACGATGAATCTGAAATGGGCGGTGCTGCTCGGCGTCGCGATCGGTCTCGGCCTGCTCTCCAAATACGCAATGCTGTATTTTTTGTTAGGTCTCGCCATCGCCTACCTGCCGACGGCGGCAGGCCGCTCGTTCATCTTCAGCCGCGCCGGACTGGTCGCAGCCCTCGCCGCCATCGCAATCTTCGCACCGAACGTGCTGTGGAACGCGTTCAACAGCTTCGCAACCGTCAGCCACACCGCGTCGAATGCAAATTGGAACGCGGCGAACCTCTTCAACTTCAAGAGCTTCTTCTCGTTTCTCGGCGCGCAGATCGGCATCATCGGCCCGATCGCGGCCGGATTGATCGTATGGGGACTGATCAAAGGCTGGCGCGGACGCAACTACGATCACCCCGACACGCTGTTGCTTGCGCTGTCGCTGCCGATCATCGCGATTGTCGCCGTTCAAGCGTTCATCTCGCGCGCCAACGCGAATTGGGCGGCGCCGGCGTTCGTGGCGCTGACGATTCTCGTCTGCGCTTGGGCCCTGCGACAACAGCGCACACGTCTGTTGCTCGCAAACACCGGTTTGAACGTCTTGATCGGCGTCATCGTCGCGCTTCTTGCGGTGTCGCCCGCGTTCGTCAGTGCAGTCGGACAAGAAAATTCCGTCAAACGTTTACGCGGATGGCCTGAAGCCGGCGCGCAAATCGTGAGCTTGGCTGCATCGAACGACGTTGCGGCGATCTTGAGCGACGATCGCGAGGATATGGCGTCGCTCTTCTATTATACGCGCGCACGCACACAGCCTTTGCGCATGTGGCCCAAGCTTCACGCAGGCAATGAGTACGAAGCAGCGTACGCCTTGCGCGCCGATGAAGCGTCAAACGTGATCTTCGTCACGCGCAGAACGGACTCGACCGACGTCACGAGCGCGTTCGCGGACGCGCAACGCATCGCGACGATCGAAACGCGACTCGATTCGAAGCGAACGCGCATTTTTTTCGTCTTCAAACTCGTCGGACCGCTCAACGAAGACGTTTTCCGAAAATTTTTTAATCGTCCGTCTACGGAATAACTGAGATTCGACGCAAATCATCGTTCAGTGCGAATGCTGTACGCACGCACTGTTCACACGACGATCGCAAGTGTTAAGAGCAAACCGATTCGCAATCGACACACTCTCGCGCGGAATAAAGTGAATATCAGACGCGAGAGCCCTTTGGCGCAGCACCGCGATTACGGGTATTCGCTTCGAGAAGAACTGCACGATTAGATTCACACTATGCATGTCAATCTGCGATTACTTCACAAACATGCATGCCGAATACACCGACGACCATCCGCTGGTCCTTCGCTAATCCATCGTTTACTCGGCTGATCTATTTGACGCTTCACGAATCGTGCTGCATGATTCGCATCGTTGGGGAAAGCGCGGGCTGCGCGCGGACTTTTCGGGGAAATGCAGTCGGACAAACTCTTGAGGGGCGTCAGACCTAACCGATGACAGTGCACACCTTCGTAAAGGGCGCCAATACGGCAGCGCACTTGAGATCGCCGACCAGACGTAAGCTGGCTGAACGAAGTCCGACCGCCGAGCACGATGCCGGCACTCAGACGACTCGCATCATCCAGCCTTCGCCTTCCGCGATCCCTCCCGTCCTTGCCCCCCAAGGACAACCCGCTCGAAAAGCCAATCGCTTCCCTGTCAGTGCGGAGTCGCGCGAATTCTACAAGCGCAACTTCCCCGGCACGACCGCCGATGATTGGAACGACTGGCGCTGGCAAGCCCGCTCCCGCATCCGCACGCTCGAGCAGCTTGAGCGGATGTTCGACCTCTCGCAGGACGAAAGATCGGCGGCTTTGCGCCACAAAGGCTCGCTGCCCGTCGGCATCACACCTTACTATGCGTCGCTGATGGCCTACGCCGATGCGTCGGAGCCGCTCCGCCGCACGCACATCATGGTCAACGACGAATACGTCCGTTTGCCGGGCGAAGAAGACGATCCCTTGGGCGAAGACCACGACACGGTCGCGCCGGGACTCGTTCATCGCTATCCCGATCGCGTTTTGTTCCTCACGACCGGCTTCTGCTCGACCTACTGCCGCTATTGCACGCGCTCGCGCATGGTCGGCAATCCGGGCGGTGAGTACAATTTCTCGACCTCGCAGTGGGAAAAGGCGCTCGCCTATCTCGAAGCCCACACTGAGGTCCGCGACGTTCTGCTCTCGGGCGGCGATCCGCTCTCGATCGGCGACGACAAGCTCGACTGGCTGTTAACCCGTCTACGCAAGATCAAACACATCGAGTTCGTCCGGATCGGATCAAAGATCCCGGCCGTCTTGCCCATGCGCATCACGCGCGACCTCGTGAAGATGCTCCGGAAGCACCATCCCCTGTGGATGAGCGTCCACTACACCCATCCGACCGAGATCACGCCGGAAACGCGCGAAGCGGCCAACCGCTTGGCCGACGCCGGTATCCCGCTCGGCTCGCAGACGGTGCTGCTCAAAGACGTTAACGACGACGCCGAGGTCATGAAGCAGCTGATGCACAGTCTTCTGACCATGCGCATCAAGCCCTACTACCTCTATCAGTGCGACCCCATCAAAGGTTCCGGCCACTTCCGGACGCCGGTGCATAAGGGGATCGAAATCATTCAAGCCCTGCGCGGACACACGACGGGCTATGCCTGCCCGATGTTCGTCGTCGACGCACCAGGCGGCGGCGGGAAAATCATGTTGGGCCCCGACGCGGTCGCGGGTCGTGACGGTGACGACCTGCTGCTCAGAAACTTCGAAGGAAAGATCTACCGCTATCCGGACCCGGAGGGCACACTTGGTCGCGACAAACCGCGGCTGCGTGTCGCCGCGCAATAGCCACGGAGGCCATAAGGCCCGGTGAATCAATGAGTGGCGGGTTCGGCGCGGCTCGAAACGAGGCGAGGCCGATGCAAAACACGTCGCATGTCATGATTGTCGTCCCGGAACTCAAAGAGGTTGAGCCCGACGACAATCTGGCGACCATCTCGACGGCCCGCGAACTCGCCAAGCACTACGATACCTTGGGCTATTCGCACGTTATCCGCCATTTCGACTACCTGCCGCAGGCCTTCAAGGCCGTCATCGACAGCGAACGCCCCGACTGCGTGTTCAATCTGGTCGAGTCGGTCTCCGGCACCAGTCGCCTGATCCACGTGCCGCCGATCTATCTCGAAGAGCTGCGCATCCCCTACACGGGCTGCCCCGCGCACGCGATCGAACTGTCGAACGACAAGGTCTTGGCAAAACGCATCCTCGAAATGCTCAACGCGCCGACGCCGCGTTGGGGCATTCCAAAGTCCATGAAAGCGAACCAACCCGGAACATGGATCGTCAAGGCGCAACACGAACACGCCTCTTACGGCATGTCGCAAGCGAACGTCGTCCAAGGCACGACCGCGGCGATCGAACTCGCCGTCGCCTTGGAGCAAGAACACAAGATCGATTGGATGATCGAAGAATTCGTCGACGGCCGCGAATTCAACGTCTCGATGATCCAAACCGAGAGCGGCGCACGTACCCTGCCCATCGCCGAGATCATGTTCGAGAACTACACCAAGGACATGCACAAGATCATCGACTACAAGGCGAAGTGGGACGATCAAAGCTTCGAGTACAAGAACACCAACCGCCGCTATGACTTCCCGTCCAGCGACGTGCCGCTGCTGCAGGCACTGGAAGAGATCAGCCGCAAGGTCTGGTCCGGCTTCGACCTGCGCGGCTGGGCCCGCATCGACTACCGCGTCAGCAAGGATGGCGTGCCCTTCGTGGTCGACGTGAACGCGAACCCCGACCTGTCGCTCGACGCCGGCTTCATGGCCGCAGCGACCCGCGCCAAGATCGCGCCGCACGAAGCCATCCGCATGATCACCGACGCCGCGATGGCGGCGTGACCACCTTCCGCACGACGCCGCAGCCCTCAGATCGCGGCACCGTCCGCCGTTTGGTCGCCGAAACGGGCGTCTTCTCCGACATCGAAGTCGGTTGGGCCGTCGAAATCGTCGACGCCGCCCTTGATCGCGGTTGCACCGCCACCGGCTATCACTTCCTTTTCGCCGACAACGGCGGCGAACTCGAAGGCTTCGCCTGCTTCGGCCCGATCGACGGCACCGCCAACCGCTTCGACCTCTACTGGATCGCCGTCTCGCCGACCGCCCAAGGCAAGGGCCTCGGCCGCAAACTGCTCGCCGAAAGCATGACCGCCGCGCGCGCCTTGAACGCAACCCACATGTTCATCGACACCTCGACGCGCGACGACTACGCCGCCGCCCACAAACTCTACGAAGCGCTGGGCTTTTCCCGCATGGGCACGCTGGTCGACTTCTACAGCGACGGCGACGGCAAAGCCCTCTACGGCCAAAAACTCTAGTCTGGGACCGCGGGCGTCCCGCCCGCTCTTGGGGCATCGCCACACGCACGACCTGGCGATGGAGTTCAGAAAGAGCGGGCGGGACGCCCGCGCTCCCAGACTAAACCGGCTTCACCGCGCTCTCGACCGACCGCTTCAGTCCAAGCTCCCGCTCCCGCCAGGCGATGAACAACCCCGACCCGATCACGATGACCGCGCCAGCATAGACGGCCGCGACCGGCAACTCGGCAAAGAACAGCCAGCCGAACAGCAAAGCCCAAATCATCGCCGCGTAGTCGAAATTGGCGAGCGTTGAGGCCTGTGCGAACCGATACCCGTTCGTCATCAACAGCTGCCCGATCCCGCCCAAAATCCCAAGCAGCACCAGCAGAAGGAACTGCTCGACCGTCGGCGACGCCCAGGCGAACGGCAACGTCAGCGCACTGACCAGCGTGCACGTCAGCTGAAAATAAAACGTGATGGTCAACGCGGGCTCGATCCCCGACATCATGCGTATGAAGATCATCGTGAACGCGACGAGTACCGCATTGGCGACCGCAAGCCCGATGCCGATCCCGGCGGTGCCCTGGTCAAACCCCTCGCCCAAATGCGGCGAGACCATGATCAACACGCCGATGAATCCGACGACAACCGCGCTCCACCGGTATAGCCGCACCGCCTCGCCCAGCAGCACCGCCGCCAATGCGACGACAATCAGCGGCGAAGCGAACGAAATTGCAGTCACGTCGGCGAGCGGCAGATACGTCAACGCCCCGAAATAGGTGAACATCGCAAACACGCCGGTAAATGCGCGACGCGCATGCATCAGCGGGTTCCTTGTCACGAGCATGCGCACGCCGGCGCCCGCGAACAGCATGAACACACCGATCGGCACAAATGCGAACGCCGAGCGGAAGAACACCATCTGTCCCACGGGAATCGTGTCGCCCAGATGCCGCGCGATCGCCGCCATCAGCGTAAAAGCAAACGTCGCCCCCACCTTGAGAGCGATCCCTAGCAAGGCATTCGAAGAGGACGAGAGATCGACGCCGCCTGCCCGTTCGCTCACAACCACTTGCGCCAACGGAAGATGAGATACGGCACAATCGCCGACAGCACGATCGACGCCCACGCGATCACATAACCGTAGTGCCACTCAAGCTCGGGCATGAACTTGAAGTTCATCCCCCAAATGCTCGCCAGCAAGGTCGGCGGCAGAAACACCGTCGCGGCGACCGAAAGGATGCGGATAATGCGGCTCTGCCCGATGTTGACGACGCCCAGCACCGCGTCGAGCAGGAAAGTGATCTTGTTCGAGAGATACGTCGTGTGATCCGCAAGCGACTGCACGTCGCGCGTCATCACCTTGATATGCCCCTTCATGTCCTTCGTCGATTTCAGATCGATCGCCTGCGACAGGAAGGCCAGCATCCGCCCCATGCTGATCAAGCTCTCGCGCGCCTTCGACGCCAAGTCGTTGCGGCCGCCGAGCTTCAGCAGGATCTTCTGATAGTCGCGCGAGGGATCGTCGCCGTTGGTGCTGAACACCTGCTTCGAGACCGCATCGACCTCGCTGCCCACCTTCTCGAGCACGTCCGCGGTCCGGTCGATAATCGCCTCAAGCAGCCCCGCCATGATGATGTCGCCGCGCGGCCAAACATTGATCTGCCGCTCCGCCCGGTTGGCGAAGGTGTTGAAGGGCTGCGGCTCCGAATACCGCACCGTCAGCAGACGCTCGCCCGCCAAAATGAAACTGACGCCCAGGCATTCCGGGTCGCCCGACTCGGTCCGCGACAGCACCAGGGCCGTCATAAAGATCGCGCCGTCCTCTTGATAGAGGCGGCTCGAAATCTCGATCTCCTCCATGTCCTCCTTGGTCGGCGGATCGAACCCGAACAGCGCCTTGACGGCCTCGCGCTCCTGGGGTGTCGGATCGAAAAGGTCGATCCAAAGCGACTCCTGGGGCACGGTTATGGGATCCAACGACTCGCCAGAGCACGTCAGGTTGCGGCGAAGGCAGCTTTCTCGCAGGCCGAAGGAGCGAAGCATGGACGGCACTCGACGAAATGGGCGGCGGCGCGACGGATTTGCGCCCTTATAAGCACGCCGCCCCTGCGCCCGCCAGTTGATTTAGCGACAGGCCTCGCGCGGCATTCATTCCCAATCTCTTAAGGCCCAAAGGCCGCGATGCGACATCGCAGCCACGCCGAACCGACGATCGTGCATTGCGTTTACGCATCGAAAACGCTTTAGGCATTAAAGGATTAAGGCAAAGCAGGCGCATGGCCCGCGCACGTCCCCGCTTCATGCCGAGGCGGGCGGCGCCGGCCGTGACCGCAAAGGTGAGGTTCGAAATGGAATTCGGCGATCTTTTCTCGTTCGACAAGAAAATCGCACCGACGATCATCAAGCCGCTCTATTGGATCGGCCTGGTCTTGATCGTCCTCAGCGGCGTGATCTTTTTCTTCAGCGGCTTCTTCGGCCTGTTCTCGCACTTCATGATGGGCCTTTGGACGATGATCTCGACCGTGATCGTGGTCCCGCTCAGCGTCCTCGCCCTGCGCATCGCGGCCGAAGTCTCCCTCGCCGTGTTCGAGATTCAAGATCGCATGACCGGCGGCACGCCGACCTCGCAGATCTAATTCGCCTCAAGAGAGGGCGTCAGCGTGCAGCGACGCCCTCGACCTCGATCAGATACTTCGGCTCCACGAGCTGCGGCACATAGATGAAGGTGGAAGCCGGGCGGATATCGCCGAAGTGCTTCCGCCGCGCCTCGCGCACCACATTCACCGGCTGCCCGTAGACGACGAACACATTCAGCTTCACCAGATGCATGGGCTTCAGCCCATTGCCGCTCAAGATGCGCGCAATGTTGGCAAAGGTCTCGTCCGCTTGCTCGTGAAACGTCTCGCCCAAAATGCCCTCCGGCGAAACGCCGACCTGCCCCGAGATGAAGAGCACGTCCGACCCGGCCTTGATCCAGCCCGCATGCGAATAAGCGCCCACAGGCGCCGCGACGCCGGCCGGATTGTTGAACTCAGGCACGCTCATTTCGGGTCCTTTCGCTGACGGCCAACGGCCGCTCCATCATCTCATC
>JAEUMM010000389.1 GCA_016792645.1 Alphaproteobacteria bacterium
GTCAAGGCGACGGCGTCATCAAGATCGAGATGCACTTCCTCCCCGACGTCTACGTCCAATGCGACGTCTGCAAAGGCCAGCGCTACAACCGCGAAACCCTTGAGGTGAAATTCAAGGACAAGTCGATCGCCGAAGTCCTCGACATGACCGTCGAAGCCGCAGCCGAATTCTTCAAGGCAGTCCCCAGCGTCCGCGAAAAAATGGAAACGCTCGAACGTGTCGGCCTCGGCTACATCAAGGTCGGCCAACAAGCGACGACACTCTCCGGCGGCGAAGCTCAACGCGTGAAGTTGTCGAAAGAACTGTCACGCCGCTCAACCGGCCGCACGCTCTACATCCTCGACGAACCGACCACGGGCCTGCACTTCGACGACGTCCGCAAACTCCTCGACGTCCTCCACGAACTTGTCAACCAGGGCAACACCGTCCTGGTCATCGAACACAACCTCGAAGTCATAAAGACCGCCGACTGGATCATCGACTTGGGGCCGGAAGGCGGCGACGGCGGCGGCGAAATCGTAGCCGCTGGCACCCCGGAGGAGGTCGCGAAAGTCGCCCGCTCTTACACGGGCCAATTCCTGAAGCCGTTGCTCAAGAAAAACAGCGCCAGGACCGAACCGTCACCCGCTACGAAACAACGCAAGGTCCGGGCCGCCGAGTGAGGTCTTGAGCCTCTCCTTTGTTGCACCGCGCGTCAATCTTCGCCCATATTCGTGCCGACAGCCGGATTTCGGGGGGACCACACCATGCATCTCACACGCCGCCACGCGCTCATGCTCACCACCGCGCAGATCGCGCTCGCCGGCGCCGCCGCGCGCGTCGCGTTCGCCGAGGACAACGTCGGCAAGCTGGAGACAGTGGAGAATGAGGTCTGGGGCACGTCCGTCGGCGCCACGCGCACCGCGATGGCCGAAGCCGCCGCCATCTTCCGAAATCAGAAGCTTGAGACCGGCGACGACAGCGCGGCCGGCGTCCGCTTCATCGACGCCTCGAAGTTGACCCTCGGCGCCAACGCAAGCGCGGTCATCGACGAGTACGTCTTCGCGGGCGCGGCCAGCCGCTCCGTCACGACGCTGACCAAGGGCGCCTTCCGTTTCATCTCCGGCCAAATGCCGGAGACGAACATGAAGATCAAAACGCCCACGGTGACGATCGGCATCCGCGGCACGGAGCTCAAGATCGACGTCTACGACGACGGCGCGACGGAACTCTCCACCGTCTCCGGCGCCGCCAGCATCGTCTCCAACATCACGAACGAAGCGCTGGAGATTCTCGCCGGCCACTCCGTCTCATGTGACGCGAACGGCGTCATGGGCCTTGTCCGCGACTTCATCCACAAGTCGAAGGACGAAGCGATCGAGCGCGGTCTCGACGAACTCCGCCGCCGCTCGCCGATCCCGCTACCCGACTTGCCGAATCCGTTCCGCTAAGGGCGGCGCGTTACTTGAACGTGTCGGCCTGCGCCGTTTCCCCCGCCAGCGCCTGATAGCTGAACGACAGCGCCGCCACAAAGATAGCGACCGCCACCACGAAGTAGACCAGGAACGCCAACGCCGCCGGCACCACGAGCACGAGCAAGCCAAGCGCACCCACCGTCTCGCTCCCCGACATCAGCGCGACGACGATCCCGCCGACCGCAAGGCCCACGATCGCCAGCAAGAAGACCAAGAGCAACGAACCCAAGATACCGACCAAAAGCCAAAACCCGATCAGCCGCCAGAAATTCCCGCGGGTCAGCTCCCACGATCGTGCAAACGACAGCTTGTCCTCGGCCACGATGGCCGGAAACACCAGCCCGAACCGCACCAGCACGACAAGCGCGAACAAAAACGCAAGACCCAGCGCAATCGCCGTCCCCGGCTCCCTCAGGATCGGCCCCAACACGCGCTGCGAAACGTCCGGGTCGCTAAGGTTGGGGTTCGAGATCTCGCCGCCCACCGCGTAGAAAAGGTGCGCGAAGAACGGCGAAAACGCCAGCATGAGCAAGATGAAGTAGATCACCCACGCAAGGATGTAGAGCCACTCCTGCCGGCTGAGCCGCAGATAGAAGAACGTGCCGGGCCTGCGATCGTCCAACAGGATCAGCCGGTGAATCGACACCGCGATAATGGCGCTAAGCACGATCGACAGAACGAAATTGAGAAGCTCCAGCACCACCAGGGTCGGATCCGACATATCCGTCACCTCGATCTTCGCGCCGGCGACTTGATGCTTGATCTGGTTCGGCAGCGTGCCGAATTTGTAATAGGTGTATGCCGCCGGCAGCAGCGACACGATCATCGCGATGAGTGACGGAAACCACACCAACCGAAGCAGCGTAAAGAACCGCCGCTCCACCACAAAGCCGAACGTCTGACCGATCGTCGTGAATACCGGAAGCTTGTTCATCTGGAACCCCTTCGATGACGCCCACGCACCTGCAGTCTAAACACAGGCCAGTCGTCGCAATGTGTCCCCAAAGTCTCAGACCAATGGAAAATCGCGCGCCACAATTCGGTCATAAAGCAAGTGGCGCGCGGGATTCACTTTACTCTGCTGCAGGTACCTGCCGCTCTTCCGCAAGTCCGGCATAGATGGTCCCAGTCGCACCGGCCCACAACACGGTCGAGACGAAATTGCTGATGAGCGTAAGCAGACTGACGGCGAACCAATGGGCGCCGATCGCCCGTGTAAGGTCGACCTGCCACTTCTCCAGCGCCTTCTGAAATGTCTCCGCGATCAGCTTGACGGCTTCTGGCGACTTCGCCTGCGCGTCCGATATCGCAGGCAACGACGGCAAGGCCGGATAGTCGGCCCCCAAGATCACGACAAAGGCGATCCACGTCACCAGCGTGCAGACGCCATAGGTCGCCAGAAGCACAAGGAACAACGGCAAAACATTGCCTTTGGTCAGCGCCAATGACCGCTCGACGCCCAAATTGTTCTCCGCCACGATCGCAGGCCACGTCAGCGACAAGCGCACCAGCGCCCAAATCAACCCGCCGAACACACCGGCGACCACCGCCACCAGCAGTACAATCCCCACGACGGGCACGGCCGCCGCCATCGCACCCACGAGGGTCACGACCAACGTCGCCGCGAACATGGCCGCGATGAATCCGATCACAAGCAAAACAGTGACCAGAATGAGTCGCGCCTCGGCGGCGCCCAGTTTCAAATAGACATAGAGCCCCGGCATTCGGTCGCCGAACACGACCACGCGCAACAGCGCGACCATCGCCATGGTCCCGGTTACGAACATGACCAAACTGATGAGAAAGAGCGCCGGATTGGGCTCAATCTTCCCCGCCCCATCGACGGTCGGCGCACCGTAGAAGTACGAAAGCCCCGCCCCAAGCAGCAGCGGCGCCCACGTCAACCGCACGATCGTTCCGACCTCGCCCAACAGAAACCCGTATGCCCGCGATATCGTGGCGCTCACCGGAATAGTAGTCATCGCTCTCGCATTCCCTGGATCAAAGGTCACGGCTCGCCTTCTACGCGTGTAGACGGCACTGCACCACGCGCGGCCGGAGACTAGCCCACAGGTGAGGCCGCTCCAACGCCTGCAAAACACGCGGGCGGCGGAACATTCGCGCCTACGCGCTCACGGCGGACACTAGAATGCGATAGCGTGCGGCCCGATTCACATTGACGTCACCAACCCCATGACCGTGTTCGACCGCCGCTCAATTCTCAAAGGCCTCGCGGGATTCGCAGGCACGTTCGTGGCCGCCGCCCGCGCGCCTTTCGCGGCCGCCCAGCCGCGCGCGCTGACGTCGAATCGCTACCGCTTCCCGCAAGGCGTGGCCTCCGGGGACCCACAGCCCGACGGCATCGTGCTGTGGACGCGCGTCGCCGCCAACGACGGCAGCGACGACCCCATCGACTTGCGTGTGCAAATCTCGAACAAGCCCGACTTCACCGACGTGGTCCTCGACGAAGCGATGACCGCAACGAAGGCGACCGACCACACGCTGCGCATCGTCATCCAAGGCCTCGACCCCGACACGATCTATTTCTACCGCTTCGCCGCCGGGGGCGATTTCTCAAGGCTTGGCCGCACGCGCACCGCGCCGTTGCCGGACACCGAGCGCCCCACGCGCTTCGCCTTCGCCTCGTGCCAGAATTACGAGCAGGGCTTCTACGGCGCCTGGGCCCGCATGCTGGCCGATGACCTCGCCTCGACAACGGAGCAGCAGATCGACTTCGTCCTCTTCCTCGGCGACTTCATCTACGAGGTGCGCGGCGATCGCTGGAACGCCGACATGCGCAATCCGAAGTGGCTGAAGGGCGCCGACGGACGCGAGCGTATCTTCCCGCCGTTCCCCAACGGCTCGAAGGCCTGGCCCTCGACCGACTGGAACAAGAACCCCGGCGCGACGAACGCGGTGACGCTCGCCGACTACCGCTTCCTCTACCGCCTCTATCTCTCCGACGCCTATCTGCAAGCCGCACGCGCACGCTGGCCCTTCGTCAGCATCTGGGACGATCACGAGTTCACCAACGACGGCTGGCAAACGCACGACACCTATCTCGACCAAGGCGGTCAGCCCGCGCAGAAACGCAAGGTCGCCGCCAACCAAGCCTGGTTCGAATACATCCCCGCCCTGCTCACCGGCATGCCCGCGACCGGCCGCGTCGCCAATCCCGCGCGCGATTTCAAGCCGGTCGAGGTGAACAACACCCCCTACCTCGGCCCACAGCAGGATTGGATCGACCCCAACACCGACAACCGCAACGCGCTCGCCTCGCTCACCGTTTATCGCGCTCTGCGTTGGGGCAAGACGCTGGAGGTCGTGCTCACCGACAACCGCTCCTACAAGTCGCCGCCGCCGCGCGTGAAGATCGAAGGCCAGGCGCTGCAATCGCTCGACACGGTGAAGCTGCTCGACCTCGGCCGCACCGCCAACGAAGGCGAACCGCCCGCAACCATCCCCGACACGGAGGTGCCGAACCCGCGCCGCGTCGCGCCGCGCGGCTCGGTCCTGGGGCCGACGCAAAAAGCCTGGTTCAAGGAAGTGCTGCAGCAATCGCCCGCGCGCTGGAAAGTTTGGGCGAACCCGTTCCCCGCGCTGCCCTTCCGTCTCGACATGGGCAGCATCTGGTTCGCCGGCATGAACGACGCGCCCTTAGGCATCGACGGCTGGAACGGCTACCCGGCCGAGCGCAAGGAACTGCTGGAATTCATACGCGACAACGGCGTCAGCAACGTCGTCGCCTGCGCCGGCGACCACCACATGCACATGGCCGGCTTGCTGCTCGACGATCCGGACAGCCAAACGCCCAGCGCCGTCGCCGTCGAATTTGCCGCCGCCGGCATTTCGTCAGAACCCGTTTTCCCCGGCGCCGAACGCGCCTCGCGGACCAGCTCCGTCTTCCACAGCATCGTCACCTATCAAAGCGGCGAAGAAACGGTCGAGAACTTCAACCTGGCTCTGCTCGGCGGCGTCAACGCGGCGATCGCCCGCTCATGGACCGGCTCCAGCTGGGCCTCCGACATGTTCTGGAACGAAAAAGCAAACCCCGGCCTCACCTACATCGACACCAACGCCAACGGCTACGGCATCATGAGCGTCAACGCCGGCCGCGTGGAAACAAACCTCGTCACGGTAGCCAACCCCGAGAAGGACCACGGCCCCAAAGGCTCCCCCGTCCTCCGCCGCGCGAAATTCACCCTACGAGCCTGGGCCCCCGGCCAAACCCCCGAACTCATCGGCCCGACCTTCCAGGGCACGCCACCGTTTCCATTCGAGTAGGCAAACCACAAGTGCACAACACGACCTGTCATCCCGGAAGTCAGGCGAGCGCGTTGCGAAGCAACGCCCTTCAATAGAACTCATTCCCCCGCAACAACCACGTCAGCACAATCACCCGATCCGCCATCAGATCGGACTGACAGCCCGTCGTGATGACGCCCTCCGCCGACCCACCCATGGCCTCGGCCCGGTGATAGCTGCACTCCACCTCGACCCAAGCGCGCCACGCCGCATCCGCCGCCATCAACGCCTCCACGCGATACCCATCACGCGCCGTCAGCGCTGCGGTGCGCGCCTCAAGCAACGCGCTCCACTCATCCGCCTCACGCTCATTGCACATCACAAGCCCATGCGTCGAATCCCGGTTCTCCGGCTCCTGAACACACGGCTTGAACACGATCCGCTTACACGCTCGCATCGCGTCCACCGTCTGCGCCGCCGCAAGACATGCCTCAATCTTCGGCCCGCGCGCCTTATCCGCCGCCTGCGCGATCCCACCCGAAGCGCCAAGCACCGTCAGCGCCACGACCAAAACCATCCGCATCATCGAAGCCCCCGCTCCTCGCTCACTTCCGCCTGTCTTCCGCATCCCGCTGCGCCTCGATCAACCGCCGCCACGTCGCAGCATCGCCGAAATCGACCCGCGCCGGATGCCGAACCTGCAGCCGCCGGATCACGAGCCAATAATAGAGCGCCCCCGTCGCCGCCCCGCCCAGATGCGCGCCATGCCCGATCGGCAACCCGCCGCCTTCGACCTGCGCAATCAACCCGATGACATCCAACCCGACGAACAACAGCGCACCGATCATCGCCGGCATCGGAATGATCCCAAATAAGAGAATGCGCGCCCGCGGATACAGAAACGAGAACAGCAAAATCACGCCGGAAATCGCCCCCGACGCCCCCAGCGCCGGAAGCCCCGGCTGCCCCAACACGAACGCCGACACGCCCGCATGCCCCAACGACGCCACAACCGCCGCAACAAGATAAAACGAAAGAAACCGCCCCGACCCGATCGTATTCTCAACGATCGG
>JAEUMM010000393.1 GCA_016792645.1 Alphaproteobacteria bacterium
GACCGATGAAACGCGCACTTCGTTCTCCAGGGCTTACATGTTCGGGTAGTTGGGGCCGCCGCCGCCTTCGGGCGTCACCCAGTTTATGTTCTGCGCCGGGTCTTTGATATCGCAAGTTTTGCAGTGCACGCAGTTCTGCGCATTAATGACAAATCGCGGATTTCCGCCAGTTGCGTCGCGTACCACCTCGTAAACGGCGGCCGGGCAATAGCGTTGCGCCGGTTCGTCGTATTCGGGGAGGTTTTTGGCGATCGGGATCGAGGGATCCTTCAACGTCAGGTGGATCGGCTGGTCTTCCTCGTGGTTGGTGTTCGAGAGGAATACCGACGACAGCTTGTCGAAAGTGAGCACACCGTCCGGTTTCGGGTAAGCGATCGGCTTCGATTCACGGGCGGGTTTGAGGGTCGCGTAGTCGGGTTTGCCGTGTTTGAGCGTGCCGAAGGGGCTGAAGCCGAAGAGCTGGTTGATCCACATGTCGAGGCCACCGAAGCCGACGCCGAGGACGGTGCCGAGGCGGCTCCAGAACGGCTTCACGTTGCGGACGCGTTTCAGGTCTTTGTAGACGTGGCTGTGTTCGTAGGCCTCGGTATAGGCGGTGAGTTCATCCTGCGCGCGGCCGGCGTGGATGGCTTCGAACGCCGCTTCGGCCGCCATCATGCCCGACTTCATCGCGTTGTGGCTGCCCTTGATGCGCGGCAGGTTCACGAAGCCGGCCGAACAGCCGATGAGCGCGCCGCCGGGGAAGGTCAGCTTCGGCACGGATTGGAAGCCGCCTTCGGTGATCGCGCGTGCGCCGTAGGCGATGCGCTTGCCGCCTTCGAGAAAGGTGCGGATCGACGGGTGCGTTTTGAAGCGCTGAAATTCGTCGAAGGGTGAGAGATACGGGTTCGTGTAGTTCAAGTGCACGACGAAGCCGATCGACACCAAGTCCTCGCCCCAGTGGTACATGAACGAACCGCCGCCGGTTTTGTCGGAGAGCGGCCAGCCCATCGTGTGCACGACGAGGCCGCGCTTGTGCTTGTCGGGCGGGAGCTGCCACAGCTCCTTGATGCCGATGCCGAATTTTTGCGGATCGCGGCCTTCTTGCAGTTTGAAGCGCGCGAGCAATTGCTTTGCAAGCGAGCCGCGTACGCCTTCGCCGATGAGAGTGTATTTGCCGTGTAGCTCCATGCCCCGCGTGAAGCCCGACTTTGGTTTGCCGTCGCGGCCGATGCCCATGTCGCCGGTCGCTACGCCTTTGACGGCGCCTTGCTCATCGTAGAGCACTTCGGCGGCGGCGAAGCCCGGGTAGATCTCGACGCCGAGTTCTTCAGCTTGCTTCGCGAGCCAGCGGCAAAGGTTGCCGAGGCTGACGATGTAGTTGCCATGATTGCTCATCAGGGGCGGCATGATGAAGTTCGGCACGCGTAGCGAGCCGGCCGGGCCCAGATAGAGGAAGCGGTCGTCGGTGACGGGCGTGTCGATCGGCGCGCCTTTTTCCTTCCAGTCAGGGATCAGTTCGTTGATGCCGATGGGGTCGATGACCGCGCCGGATAGAATATGCGCGCCGACTTCGGAACCTTTTTCCAGGACGCAGACAGTGACGTCCTTGCCGGTTTCGGCGGCGAGCTGCTTCAGACGGATGGCGGCGGAGAGGCCTGCGGGGCCTGCACCCACGATGACAACGTCGTATTCCATGGCTTCGCGAGGGGCGCCGCTCATTCAGTCCTGTCCCTTTGTCTGTGCGGCCGGATTATGAGGCGGGTTACGGTGGCCCGGGCGCTTGTTGTATGAGGAAGTTAGTGGCCGCCATGGCCCACGGTCAACGCGGACGGGACTTTGGACTCCAGCATCGATCCAGTGCAAGCGCGGGCGCTTCTCAAGTGGCTCATCGAGGCAGGCGCCGACGAGGCGCTGACCGACGCGCCGGTTGATCGCTTTGCCGTAGCGGCAGAGGCGAGGGTGGCGGTTACGGCAGAGGCCAAAGTCGCAGCGCCAACACCCGCGAGCGCGCCCACGCCGATGCGTGGCGCGCCACCATCCGCTCAAGCTTCGACGCCGCGACCGGTTGCGCCGACGGGCGACCTGCCGCGCGTGACGGTGCCCTCGCCTGCTTTGATGCCGGCATCGACAGCGACGAAGAGCGCACGCGAGGCGGCCGCCGCATGCAAGACGCTCGACGAACTACGTGCCGCGGTCGAAGCGTTCGATGGATGTCAGCTGAAGGTGACGGCGAAGCACACGGTGTTCGCCGACGGTCATCAAGGCGCGCCGGTGATGTTGATCGGCGAAGCGCCGGGGCGCGACGAAGACCTGCAAGGTTTGCCGTTCGTCGGACGATCGGGGCAGTTGCTCGATCGGATGTTGAATGCGATCGGACTCGATCGGTCGACGAGCGCGTACATCACCAACGTCATCTTCTGGCGTCCCCCGGGCAATCGTCCGCCGACGCCGGAGGAGGCTGCGATCTGCGCGCCGTTTCTCGTTCGGCATATCGAGCTCAAACAACCTAAGGTTTTGGTGCTGCTGGGCGGCACGCCGGTGAAGCACGTCCTCAACATCGAAGAGGGTATCACGCGCACACGCGGACGGTGGGGACGGTATGTGCTGAACGGCGTGGAAATCCCTGCTCTTCCGACATTTCACCCGGCGTATCTGCTGCGCCAGCCGGCGGCGAAGAAGCTTGCGTGGCAGGATTTGGTAAATCTCAAACTGAAGTTGCGGGAATTGGGCGCTTTGTAACGCGGCTTGTTTGCGACAGTCGGCGTGCGTAAGACTGCTTCAAATCACTTCCCCCGGGGTTCGTATGGCCAGCGTGTTGCGCTTTCTCGCCGTCGCCGTGTCGTTTGCTTTGACGCTGGCGTCGGACGTGAGTTTCGCCGCGCCGAGTTCGTTCGTCGCGGTGCTGAGCGATGAAGACGTTGCGACGTACAAGAAGATGTTTGCGGCAGCCGCCGTCGGCAAGAAGGACGAGGTCGCGGCGCTTGCCTCGCAGCTGAAGAACAAGTCGTTGATGGGGCACGTGTCGGCCAAGGGATATCTGAGCCCGAACACGGTTGCCGAATTCGACGATCTGAAGTCGTGGCTGAAGAAGTACGACGACTATCCCGAGGCCAAGCGCATCTATCTTCTCGCCGAACGCAAGAATGCGAAGCGCGTGCGCGAACTGGAAGATCCAGACCGGCGCATCATTCGCGGCAATTCGGATGAAGCGGACTATGTCGTCCCCGACTATTCGAGTCCGGAAGCGGCGAATGCCGCGAAGAAACTCAAGAGTCTGATTTCGTCGGGCAGTTTGAAGGCGGCGACGTCCTATCTTGAGGGCGCCGAGCTTCGCGGGAAGCTGTCGCGCGCGGATTACGGGCGGCTGACGCATCAAGTGGCGGCCGGGCAGTATTATCTGGGCGACTCGGCGACGGCTTTGGCGCTTGCCGACAACGTGGCCGCCGACGTTCGTTCCGAGGTTCCGGAGGCGGATTGGATCGCGGGGCTCGCGGCATTCCGGCTTCAGAAATACGACAATGCGGCAAAGCACTTCGCGGCGATGGCGGAGAATCCGGCGACGACGTCATGGCTGAGGTCGGCGGCGGG
>JAEUMM010000265.1 GCA_016792645.1 Alphaproteobacteria bacterium
AAAGCCAAGATCGACGCGGCGACGCTCTACGATCTCTGCCCCGACAAACGCGCGCTTCTGGCGCTGATAGCGAAGCGCGTCGACATCGGCCTCATCGAACGCGCACAAGAACCCGACGCCGACATCCCGCCACGCGACCGCGCCTTCGACGCGATCCTAAGCTGCTTCGAAGCGATGGGCCCGCTGAAGTCGACGATCCAAATCATCCACGACGAAAGCAAAGGCGACCCCGGCGCCTTCCTCGACGTGCTGCCCGCCACGATGCGCAGCGCGCAATGGATCGCCGACATCGCAGGCCTGCCCACCTCAGGCTGGCAAGGCTTCGTCACCACCCGCGGCATCGGCATCCTGCTCGCCGAAACGCTGAGCGTCTGGCTGCAAGACGGCGACGATCTGGCCAAGACCATGGCCCACGTCGACCGCCGCCTGCGCACGATCGAAGAATGGGCCGAAGCACTCCAACGCCGCCTCACCGCCGAACCCGAATCCGAAGACGCATCCGAAAAAACAAAAGCCGCCGCCGACTAGAGCTCCAACCCAAAAAGGAAAAGCCGCCATGGCGAAAAGCCCGTTCCCCGAATTCGATTTCAAATGGCCGAACTTCGATTCCAACTTCATGGAACGCTTCAGCATGCCGGGCATCGACACGACGGCGCTGATGGAAAGCCAAAAGAAAAACTTCGAAGCCCTGGTCAAGGCGAACCAGAAAGCCGCCGAGGGCTACCAAAACCTCATGCGCCGCCAAGCCGAAATCATGACCGAAACGATGCAGGCGATCCAAGAATCCGTCGGTGACCTGATGAAAGCCAACGACGGCAAAGAGCTACCGAAGAAGCAAGCCGAACTCGTCGAAAAAACAATCGGCCGCGCCCTAAAACACATGAAAGAGTTGGCCCAACTCACCATCGACGCCAACGGCGACGCCTTCAAAGTCATGCAAGACCGCGCCAAAGAATCGATCTCGGAAATGCAAGAGTTGGCCGAGAAAATTTCCGCGGGCCGCAAATAGCCAACCTTTTTCCGTCATGGCCGGGCTTGACCCGGCCACCCAGCGCGCGCACGTCCGTGTGCGCTGGAAACGCACTCAAAGCCGAAAAATATCCTGGCCGCGCAGGCGCGCGGCCACTGGGTGGCCGGGTCAAGCCCGGCCATGACGGATATGGTAGACAACACTCGTCATCCACCGTGTCCCCAAACAGCCCCATGACAACCCAAATCACCTTCGACCAATTTCTCGCCGTCGACATTCGCATCGGCACGGTCGTCGAAGCCGAGCCGTTCCCGCAGGCGCGAAAACCCGCGCTGAAACTCGTCATCGACTTCGGCCCCGACATTGGCCGCAAGAAAAGCTCCGCGCAAATCACCGAGCACTACAAACCCGAAGACCTCATCGGCCGCCAAGTCTGCGCCGTGACAAACTTCCCGCCACGCCAAATCGGCCCCTTCATGTCCGAAGTTCTGACGCTCGGCTTCCACGACGACAACAGCCACGTCGTCCTCATCAACGCCGACAGGCGCATCCCCAACGGCGCCAAACTGCTCTAACCGGTCACGTCCGAAAACCGCCAGACAGAAACAGCCGCCGGCGCAATGCTCCGCCCCAACATCGATCGGGAGCATTCACCATGACGCACAGCACCACCGCCAAGTCCGTCCTCGCCGCCGCTCTCTCCGTCGTCGCGCCGATGGTCGCGACCGGCGCGTCCATCCACAAAGAACTCATCGTCGACGCAAGCCCCGCGGACGTCTGGGACGCAATGCGCGACTACGGCGAGGTTCACAAGCGCCTCGCCCATGGCTTCGTCGTCGACTGCCGCCTCGACGGCGATGCGCGCGTCGTGACCTTCGCCAACGGCTCCGTCGCGCGCGAAGTCCTGGTCAGCATGGACGATCAAACCCACCGCCTCGTCTACACGATCGTCGGCACGCGCCTGAAGCACCACAACGCCTCCTTCCAGATCTTTGCCGAGGGCGATAACCGCACGCGCGTCGTGTGGATCGCCGATATCCTGCCGAACGATCTCGCCTCCTACATCAGCGGCCAAATGGACGAGGGCGCGCGCGCCATGAAGCAAACGCTGGAATCCCACGGCCGGTAGAGTCCGAAAACCGCGAGACAGCCTTGGGCTCCATGGGCGATGATCGGCGCATGGACATGAACCACGACGCTTGCTACCGGGCGATCCAGACGCGCGACGCGCGTTTCGACGGACGCTTGTTCATCGGCGTCCACACCACGGGCATCTACTGCCGCCCGATCTGCCCCGCGCAAACGCCGAAGAAGCAGAACGTCGCCTTCTACGCCTCGGCCGCCGCCGCACAGGAAGCAGGCTTCCGCCCCTGCCTGCGCTGCCGCCCGGAAGCGTCGCCGGATTTCGCGATCTGGCGCGGCACGGCCAACACCGTCGCCCGCGCCACGCAACTCATTGAAGCAGGCGCCCTCGACGACGGCGACGTCGAGGCCCTCGCCGCACGCCTCGGCGTCGGCGAACGCCAACTGCGCCGCCTGTTCCAGCAGCACGTCGGCGCCTCACCCATCGCCGTCGCACAGACGCGGCGCGTGCTGCTGGCGAAGCAGCTCATCCATCAAACCAACCTGCCGATGGCCGACATCGCGATGGCCTCAGGCTTCGGCAGCGTCCGCCGCTTCAACGAAACCTTCCAAACCCTTTTCAAACGCCCGCCGGCGAAACTGCGCGGCGCTCGCCGCGCCGGCGAAACGGATCGCCGCGGCAACGAGATCGCGATCAGACTCGCCTACCGCGCACCCTACGACTGGAACACGATCCTCGCGTTCCTCTCCGCCCGCGCCATCCCGAACGTCGAGCATGTAACGCCAACCGCCTACGCGCGCACGATCACGTTCGGCGGCGAACACGGAACGATCCGCGTCACCCACGGCGACGGCGACACGCTCAACGTCACGGTCGACTTCCCGCGCGTAAATTTCCTGCCGGTGATCATCGCCCGCATCCGCCGCGTCTTCGACTTGGCGGCGGACCCAACCGTCATCGGCGCGCACCTGCGCGAAGACCCAAAGCTCGCGCCGCTCGTCGCCGCACGAC
>JAEUMM010000482.1 GCA_016792645.1 Alphaproteobacteria bacterium
ACCGCAATCTCGCGATCGTTCGTCGCCGCAAGATCGACATGCCCGCCCTCGCCCGGCGCCGCGACCCAACCGCCGTGACCATCCGGCACGACGCTCGCCACGCCAAGACCCGTCCCCGGCCCAAGCGCCACCTTCGGCGCACCGTTGAGCGGCGCGTCACCGCCGATCTGCACGAGATCGCCGGTGCCGAGCCCCGGCACAGCATGCGCCACCGCAGCGAAGTCGTTGACGAGCGCGACCGACGCCGCACCCGTCGCCTCCGCGATGCCGGAACGCGACACGTTCCACGAACAATTGGTGAGATCGATGCGCTCGCCCATCACCGGCCCCGCCGCGCACACCGAAGCCGCGCGCACGGGCAACGCCAATCCGGTCAACTCGGAATAAGCCCGCACCGCCGAAGCGAAATCCGCATAGAGCGCGGTCAACCACGACTCGACATTCGTGATCCGCCCATCCGCGGTCAGCGTCGCAAGCCGCACATTCGTTCCGCCGATATCGGCGAGAAGAGCTTCGGCGGTCATAACGAGGCGGGCACCGTATCCGGGATGGTGATCCGGAACGTCGTACCCTCAGGACCGGTTCGCAGCAACACGACATCGCCGCCATGCCCGCGCGCCAACTCCCGCGCGATGGCCAACCCGAGGCCTGTACCGCCCGACCGCCCGCGACGCGCGAACGGCTCGAACAAATGCTTCAGCGCCTCTTCCGGAATCCCGGTTCCATTGTCGCCGAGATCGATCATCACATCACCGTTGTCGCGCTGCGCCGACAGCGTGATCGCGGCCCCCGGATGTCCCTCCAACGCCTGCACCGCATTGCGTCCGATATTGATGATGATGCGCAACAACTGCTCGCCATCCGCATCGACCAGCAGGTTCGGATCGAATGCGTTGTTCCAGCCCGTCCGCCCGTCGCCCGCCGCCAGCGCCGCATGCATCGCCTCGTCGGCAATCGCGAGCAACGGCTGGCGAATGCGCTTCGGCGCGGCCTCTTCCGCGCGCCCATATTTCAGCGTGTTGGTGGCGAGCGCAATCGCCCGGTCAATCGACTGCACGAGCCTCGGCGCCAAAGCCTTCGTTGTCGGATCGTTGCTGGACGCAAGCCTATCCGACGCCAACTGCGCACTCGCCAAGATATTCCTGAGATCGTGCTGGATCTTGGCAACCGCCGTGCCCAGCGCCGCCAAATGCTCCCGCTGCTGCAAGGCTTGCCGCAACTCCGTCTGCATCGCGGCAAGCACGCGTTCCGCCTGCCCCAACTCGTCAGATCGATCGGTCGGTATGATGATGCGCTGCGCATCATCGGGCCGCTCCTGGAAGCGCACCATCGACTGCGTCACGCGTTGCATCGGCCGCACGAACGAATAGAACAACGTCGCGAACACCAGCCCCGACGTCACCAGCGCGATCAGCAACGACAACACCAGAACCCGTATCGAATACGTGACCATGTCGCTGCGGATCGGCGACTCGTCGACCAGCACCTCGATGAAATCACCGCCGCCGAGCCGTGGCGTTCCCTGCACCCGCAAGATCCGCCCTTCACCGAACAAGATGCAGTCCATGCTCGCCCAAATGAGTGCGGGCAGCGACGCGCGCCGAAGGTCGATCTCGACATCGACGGTCGGCGGCATCGTCTCCGCGAGATAGAGGCGCCGCGTGTTGTTGCGCTTCAACGCCACAAGCCGCACGCCCGCATTTGCCAGAAGCTCGTTGCGCAACGTCGGCGACAACTCCGTATCCCGCACCTCGTCCAGCGCCAGAACCGCGATCTGCGCCGAGGCCAACCGCGCGGCGAGCACGTCGTGATACTGGCGCGCGGCCGACGGAAAATAGATGAGAATCTCAGCCAGCATCACGAACGCCGTCGTGAACAGCAAAAGACGCCGCGACAGGCTTTCGAAAAAAAGCCTGCGGAAGAACGTCCGAACTGAGCTGGAAAATCCGACCATCGCCTTGGGGGCGAGGGATAGCACAGCGGGCGGCGGCGGGCGAAAAACTTCGCGCGGTTAACCCATCCGCGACAAGAATGACGGCAGCCAGTTTACGACAAGAGCGGCAGTCAGCGGCGGGGGCCGAACCATGAGAGGACTTTAATCAAGCCGCGCGTACGTCCCGAAAACAGCGTCGGGGTAAAATAAGACCCTGCCGCCCGCTTCGAAATCTCGCTCAGCGTCGGATAAGGCGCGACGAGCCCCGCCATCGCGCTCAGCTTCATCTTCTGCCCGACCGCCATCACCCACGGCAGGATCAAATCCCCCGCATGCGGCGCAACGATGGTGGCTCCAACCACCCGACCCTTCACCACGACGACCTTCGCAAGTCCATGCAGTTCACGCTCGGCCTGCGCGCGATCGTTGTCGTGCAACGGCCATCGCGCGATCGAAACCGTAAGCCCCTTCTCGCGCGCCGAAGCCTCAGTCAGACCAACATGTGCAAGCTCGGGATCCGTGTAGGTGCACCACGGCGTCACCGCATTGGCCTTCGCAGGAACCTTGAACAGCAACCGGCGAATGATGATGCCCGCATGATACCCCGCGACATGCGTGAACTGCAGACCGCCCGCCACGTCGCCGATCGCATAGACCCGGCTGTTCGCAGTCCGCAGTCCAGCATCGACCTCAATGCCCTTGCGCGAATACTTCACACCGGCCGCTTCGAGATTTAGCCCGTCAACGTTCGGCGTCCGCCCCGCCGCCAACAACAGATGCGACCCCGTCACGATCTCGCTCTGTCCGTTGCGCATGATCGTCACCGACACGCCGCTCTCCGTCTTGGCGACGGCAGTGACCGACGCCCCCTCGCGGATAACGACGCCGTCTTTGGTCAGCGCTTCGCGCACAATGGCGACCGCGTCCACATCGTCCTTCGGCAGAATCTGTTTCGCCTCCAGGACCGTCACCCGCGAGCCAAGCCGACGATGCGCCTGCGCCAACTCGATCCCGATCGGTCCGCCGCCGATGATGATCAGATGCTCGGGCAGAACCGTGTTGTCGAACAGCGTCTCGTTGGTGAAGTAAGGCGTCTGCTCCAACCCCGGGATCGGCGGCTTCAACGGCGACGACCCCGTCGCAACGATGAAATAGCGCGCGCTGATCTTCAGATCACCGGCCTCAACCTCATGCGGCCCGACAAACCTTGCCGACGCCTTGACCACGCGCACGCCCAGCTTCTCGAACCGCTCGACCGAATCGTTCGGTTCGATCGCGGCGATCACGTCGTGCACATGCTTCATGACGCGCGCAAAGTCGGTCTTCGGTTCGCCCGCATCGACGCCAAACTCAGGCGCACGACGCACAGCCTGCGCATGCGCCGCGGCAGCGATCAACGATTTCGACGGCACGCAGCCATAGTTGAGGCAATCGCCGCCCATCTTATGGCGCTCGATCAGAACGACCTTCTGCCCCAGTTGCGCCGCGCCCGC
>JAEUMM010000483.1 GCA_016792645.1 Alphaproteobacteria bacterium
CTGAAACGAAATCGGCACTATCGCCGAATTTGGGCGCCTTCGGCGTAAAGGGCATGAAGGCAGATAAAATTCCGCTGCCGCTCGTAACGCCGAACTACGGACGCTTCGCCGCCTTCGCGCCCAGCGCCGATGCTTATGCGTATCGTTTCCTCACGCACGCATTGGCGTCGCAGTCGTTCGCGAACTACGCCGCCGACTACGCACGCTTGTTCGCGCCGGGTTACGCGGTGACGGCGTGGACGGATCGCGTATCGGGCGTTATCGACACGGGTTACGGCAGCGCGATCGACAGCTGGACGGCCGGCGCCTACTACATGGGCCGCGTCCGCGGTCCGGTCCGCCGCCGCGAAACGGCCCCCGACCTCAGCCGCATGCCCGAATTCCGTCCGCACCCGGAACTCGAAACGCACCCGACGTTCGGCAACACGAACTAACGCCAAGACCCGCGAACGTTTAGGGCGGCCAAGTGCCGCCCTTTTTCGTGTCCATTGCCAAGCCGCGCGCGGACGTCAGGCAGGTTTCTGCCGCCCGTTGCCGCGCTGGCTGTTGCTGCCGTTGTTGGTGAGGCCGTGCTGCACGGCCCAAATGGCAACCTGTGTGCGGTTCGACGCGCCCAGTTTGCGCAGCACCGTCTTCAAGTGAACCTTCACCGTCGCTTCGGTGATCGCGAGATCCTTCGCGATCGACTTGTTCGAATGCCCCTCCGCCAAGCGGCGGATGATGTCGATCTCGCGTTGCGACAGCGCGACGTCGCCCACGCGCACGCGCTCGCTCGCGCCCGTGTGGTTCGCGCGCATTGCGCCGAGGAAGTCCGTCAGCATGCTTGGGAAAACTTTCTCACCCAGCGCGACCAGCTTCAAAGACTCGATCAAGGCGTTCGCTGAAATGCTCTTCAGCAGATAGCCGTCGGCGCCGGCCGAGAACATGTCGGCCAAATGCGAAAGCTCGGCCGACTCCGCGAACACCACCGTCCGCGCCTGCGGCTGCGCCGATTTCAGCGCCGCCACCGCGTCCGACCCTTGGGCAAAATCCAGGATAATGAGATGAGGCGCGGGCCCTTCGGCGCACGAGCGCGAAATCTCGGCAACGGTCCCCGCTTCGCCAGCGACGGCGAACCCCTTGCCTTCAAGCTGAGCCCGCAAACCCGATCGCAAAAGTGGGTGCGCGTCGATCAGCCAAACAATCGTGTTATCCACCAATGCCCCCCGCATTGTGTTCTTCTTCTAGGCGCTACGCTTACTCGCGAAAGAACGGGCCGGACCCCAAGAAAATGCCGCGTATCCTTCGGAAACCGCACGACGGCAGACGCCGTGCGCTAACTCCAATTAGATTGGAGTAGTTACTTTAGTTGTAAACCACAAGCGCGTGGATCAGCCATGTGACCAGCGCCACAGCGGGAATGAATTCCTTCCCACCGTGTGGGTTAACCATAGAGCATACCCCGGCGCGCAAACGCGTCACGCTCGCAACCCGGCGATGAATGCACGTATGTCGCCCAGCACGAGCGCAGGCTCGTCGCGAAAGGCGCCGTGACCGCAGCGGTCGTATATCCGAAGCGTCGCAAGCTTGTCATCGACCGCCTGGACGATTTCTTCCGCCAAATGCGGCGGCGTGATCGGATCCTGCGCACCGGCAAGCACAAGTGTCGGACATGCCACACGTCTCAGCGCCGCGCGAAAGTCCATCCGATGGATCTCGCATCCCGGTAGGGAAAAATGCCGGTAGACCTCCCGCCGCATGACCGCGCGCGCCTGCGCCTCCGCCCCGCCGGGCCTGGGCTTTGTGTTGTAGAACGGCATGCAGACCTGCATGTACGTGTCGAATTCTTCGTCGGTTCCCGAGTTCCAGAAGCGTTCCGCCACCGCCCGCGCCTCCGCCCCGCCCTTCTGTTCGAAGAGATCGAGGCTCTTCGCCAGATCCATCCGCGCCGCCGTGCTCGACAAGATCAAAGCGCCCGGATGCGCGGGATGTCGCGTCGCATAAGACTGCGCCACCATCCCGCCGAACGATTGCCCCAGCACGATCGGCTTCTCGATACCCAACACCTCGCACAGATTCAGGACGTCGTCGCCCCATTGCGCCAACGTCCACGTCTTGGGATCGCTGGGCACGCTGCGCCCGTTGCCGCGATGATCGATGTATACGACCTGCGCGACGTCGGCGAACGCATCGAAGTCGGGCCGAAACCCCGAATGATCGAACCCCGGCCCGCCATGCATCACAATCAGCGTCGGCTTCTCGCGCATGCGCGCGCCCTCAAGCGCAAGCTTGGACCCGACGACATCGACGAACAGGCGCTGCCCGTCTTTCAGCGTGATGAACATTCGAACAGGCGCTCCCTCATTCGTCATGGCCGGGCGTAACCGGCGCACGGACGTGCGACGACTGGGTGGGCCGGGTCAAGCCCGGCCAAGACGAATATTTTGGCTAAGCCGCCAACTCGCGCACCGGCTCGGACGCCTGCGCGTCGGCAAACCGCACCCAGCGATGGTGCGTCAGATCATAGAGCTGACACATGCGCGTCAGCTGCCAGTGATAGGCGGGCGTCCACACGCGCACGAGCCCGTTGTTGTTCTTCGCCGCAACCGCGGCCTGCGCGGCTTTCAGCTCCTGCAGCGGGATGCCGACGTTCAGATGGTGCGCCTGATGCTGCATGATCCGATGCAACAGCCTGTCGAACCATTCCGGAAACACCACATGCACCGTCCCCGCCAGCGACTGTTCGACCGTAGAAGGCACGCCCGTCGGCGCAATCCAGCGCACGTCGGGCCCCGTATGCTGCACGATCGACAAGAATGAAATGAACGCGTTCCAGATCAGGAACGGAACAAGGAACGCAAACACGAACGCGTTCGCAAACGCCGCCCCGACATTCCCGTCGCCCGCTACCGTCAGCGCCACCAAAGTGGTCAGCAAAATGAACTCGACGAAGTAGAGATAGACGAGCACGAGGTCGAACCACACCCGCGCCGTCATCGGCGGATCCTTCTGCGTGAACGGCAAAAGCATCTGCGGCACCCACACCTCCAGCAGATAGAAGAAGGGCTGCCCCCAAAGACTGCGGATGAAACGGTAATAAGTCCGCCGCCCCCAAGACGCGCGTCGATAGTCTTCCACCGTCATCGGCGGAAACGCATTGTCGACGCCCAGCTGCGTGGTGAAGCGGTGATGCACGCGATTGTGGTGATGCTCCCACAGCGCAAACGGATGCAACGCCGGCAGGAACGCGATCGTCCCGAAGAACCGGTTCATCTCCTTGCTGTTCGAAAAACTCTGATGCCCCGCGTCGTGCCCGACGATCGCGGCCAGCGAAATCATCGTCCCCGCGCCGAGCGAAAATAGAAGCTTGAGCCACACCGCCTCAGCCGCGATCGCGCCATAGACGAACGCCGCATAGATGGCGAGATCCGCGACCAGATAGCTGATCGAACGCCATGCCGAGCGCCGCGCAAACGGAGCCAGCGTCATCCGGTCGATATCGATCTGCCCCATCGTCAAAAGCCCAGCGCGTTAACCTTCTATTAAGTATAGGCGCTCACGACGCGCACGACAACAAACGCGAGACGACACGCCGCACGCGTCTGGATCAATCGTTAATGGATCAGCGGAACGTCAGCTGCAGCGTGATCATGTCGGCGTCTGCATCCGTGCGTCCGACAAGATTGCCGCGCACCTCGTTCCCCGGCGTCGCCGCCGACAAGAGGATGGGTTCATCCGGGAACATCAACCGCGCATAGCCAAGCTGCACCGCCGTCGACGCCGTCAGGTCATGATGAACGCCGAACGCGATCCACGTCCGGTCGGAATCGGGAATGCGCGGATCGCGCGTGCCGTCGCGCGTCGGGCTCTCGTCGAACGCCACACCAGCGCGGAAAATCCAATCGCTCTGCGGCTGATAGCGCAAACCCACCGCGCCCAGCCACGTGTCCTTCCAATCGTAGATCTGGAAATTGTCCGGCTGGTTCGGATTGGCGAAGCGCACGCGCAACTCGCGGATCTCGCTCCACTGCGTGAAACCCGCTTCAGCAAGCACGGCCCACTCCGGCGTCAGATCGAACCGCGCCCCAACCTGCGCCACCGCCGGCGTCGTCAGATCCGTGAACCCGCGCGTATCGACAAAGGCGCCCGTGACGCCCGACAGCACCGCGCCGACGCCCGCCGTGTCCAACTCGAAATCGACCTTGCCCTGAAGCTCGTGCTCGATCGCCGAGCGATAGAACGCGCCGAGCGACACGCCGTCCGCCGGCCGCCACTGCAGGCCCAAAATGAAGCCAAAGCCCCAGTCGCTGCCTATCACTTCGGCAAACCCGTCCTGCTGTCCCGGCAACGACCCCGGCACAAGATTCACGGCCCCGATGGTTCCGAAGTCGATCGCGTTCGACAGAGTGCCTTTCGCGTACTGCGCCTGAAGCCCGGCCGACACGACAAAGTCGTCGGTAATCTCGTACGCCAGCGACGGCGCGAGATTCGCGGTCACCAACTTCGACTCAAGCGCGAAGTATCGACCCGCCCAGCCCGGATTGTATTTCGTGCCCAAACCCCACGGCACGCTCAGCGCAAATCCCACCGTCAGCCGCTCATCAAGCCGCAGACGCATCGACAGGCCCGGTTCATAGGCGTCGCGAATGAAATCCATCGGATTGACCAACCCGCCGGTCGGCCCGCCCAGCGACGTCGTCGCCGTCGTGAACAAAGCCTCGGACGTCGGATAGATGGCGTTGAACGTGAACTGCGCGTCCCAATCGTCCACCCCCGAACTTGCGGCCGGGTTGGTCGCAAGAAAC
>JAEUMM010000002.1 GCA_016792645.1 Alphaproteobacteria bacterium
TTCAAGACGAAGACCCAAAGCACGGCGCCGAGGACAAGATAGAATGCCAAACGCGTGATGCCGGCGCGGTTGAGGGCGAACAGCGCGGCGAGCGTCAACGCCGCCAGGCCGAGATATGTCAGCGAAAGCTCGGACGCGTAAAAGAACGCGATGATGAGGACGGCGCCCAGGTCATCGAGGATGGCGAGCGCTGTGAGGAAGATCTTCAGCGACACGGGGGCGCGCGAGCCTAAGAGAGCGAGCACGCCGAGCGCGAAGGCGATGTCGGTCGCGGCCGGGATCGCCCAGCCTCTCAACGTCTCGGGGCTTCCCACGTTCAGCGCGACATAGATGAGGGCGGGGACGATCATGCCGCCGGCTGCCGCGATGCCCGGCAGCGCGCGCCGCGGCCAGGTCGAGAGCGCGCCTTCGGCCAATTCGCGCTTGATCTCGAGGCCGACGAGCAGAAAGAACAACGCCATCAGGCCGTCGTTGATCCAGTGCAGCAAGCTCATGCCTGCGAGGTCGACATGCAGCGCGTCGAAATAGGTGCGGCCGAGGGCGGAGTTCGCGACGATGAGCGCCAGCGCTGCCGACGTCATCAAGATGATGCCGCCCGAAGCCTCTTGCCGAAAGAAGGCGCGCAGGATCGAGCGCGGACGTTCGAGCAGCTTCATGCGGCCGCCGTCAGTGGTGGATGAAGAGAGGCGAGCGAGAGGCGCCGAGGAGCTTGTCGGTGGTCGAGCCGAGAATGTATTCGCGCCACCCGCGACGGCCGTATGCCCCCATGACGATGAAGCGCGCGTCGAGGTCGGATGCGAGTTCGATCAATATGTCCGCCGGTTCGGCGTCGGTTTCCACCACGCGCGTCTGCGCGCCGACGGCGTGTGCGCCCAGGTATTGGACGGCGCGCCGGCCGAGTTCTTCTGCTGTCGTGCGCTGGGCGTGAATGGACGCGACGGTCACTTCGTTCTTGCCGGCGATTCCCAGGAGGCAGAACATTTGCAAGGCGCGCATTGCGGCGACGCTGCCGTCGTAAGCAACGAGGACGCGCCCCGCTGTTTCCGTTCCTTCGGGCACGACGATAAGCGGCCGGGGATTCTGGCTGAGCAATTGCTCGACAATCTGGCTGACCTTGCCATGCGGCTGCGCGTGAAAGGTCGCATCGCGCCCCATGACGATCAGATCGTGAATATCCGAGGCCGCCACGATGGCCGCGATTGCGTCGCCCTCTGTCACCACCGTGTCGCCGTTGACTTGCTGTGCGTGGCACTCGTGCGCAAAGCGTTGCGTTAGTTCGACGAGCCGGTCGCGTGCGCGGCCGACGAGAGCCTTGTCCTTGTGCTGCTTGTAGCTGTCGCCGCCCATCGGGATCGGTTCGGGCGCGGCGATGCGCGCCTCGTCGATAACCGCCAGGCCGGTGATGCCCGCCCCATGCGCCTTCGCCAGCGACAACGCGATTTCTTTCGCGCGAATTGAAGCCGGCGTGTCGTCAAGCCCGAGCAGAATTTGTTTCAGCACAGTCGCCTACCGTTTCTTTGGACGCTGCTGCCATCGACAATCGATAGTAGCACACCAACCGGATCGCCGTGTGCGCGCAGACGAGAGGCGAAAATTCGTCAGCGGTTCGTCGTGACGGGTTGGGCGCTGCCGAGGCGGGAGCGGGCGCCTTGGCCTCGCAGGGTGCAGCAGGATTCGAAGGCGTCGATGCAGCCGCCGACGTCGCTGCCGCCGCGTTTGCAGCTGTACCAGCGCTTGGTGCACATTTCGTCGAGCAGCGCGAAGCTGACGCAATCGGCGACGCGGTTGGGCGGCAGCGACGGGGACGCGCCGGCGGGTGTCGCGGGCGGGGCGGTGACCGCGGCGACAACGGTCGAGCTTGCGGGGCCGTTGGCGGCGCCGACCGTGGTGACGTGAAGCGCCACGCCGATGACGACAAGCAGCGTCAGCATGAGAATCTTGTCGAGCATCGAAACGCACTCC
>JAEUMM010000004.1 GCA_016792645.1 Alphaproteobacteria bacterium
CTGATGGGCCAAGGGCTGGGTCATGATTCAGAGGAGATATAGAAGGATTTTCAGCGGCGTGGCCACCCTGACGGATGCGGCGTTTCCGCGGGTTTTGAGGCTGTTGCCACGTGGCGGCGGGCGTACCCCCAGAAAGACGCCTTACGTCTTCAGTGTGCCGAAGCCTTCTTTGCGGATGCGGTCTCCGCTTTCGTCGAGTTTGGGAGAGGCGGGGCGCGTCGTGGAGTCGGCGAAGGCTGAGAGTTTCATCGGATTGCCGGCCAGTTTCATTTCGCCGATGTCGGGGTCTTGCATCGTGACCACCATGTTGCGGGCGATGACGTGCGGGTCGGCAAGCACTTGGGCGACGTTGTTGATCGGGCCGCAGGGCACGCCAGCTTGCTCGATCAGGTTTAGCCAGTGGGCGGCGGTGTTCGTTTTCAGCGTGCGTTCCATCTCGTTGGCGAGCGCTGTGTGGTTTTCGTTGCGTTGGTCGTTGGTTTTGAAGCGTTCGTCGTCGGCCAACGCCGGCGCGCCGATTGCCGTGCAGAGGCGGGCGAAGAGTTGGTTGTTGCCGGCGGCGATGATGATCGGGTTGTCGGCTGTCGCGAAAGCTGCGAACGGCGTGATCGAGGGGTGGCGCGCGCCGAGTGGCACCGGAGATTTACCGGTTGCGACGTAGCGGGCGATGGCGTTTTCTAGGATCGCGACTTGGCTGTCGAGCATCGCGACGTCGATCTTTTGCGCTTCGCCCGTGCGTTCGCGGTGGTAGAGCGCCGTACCGATGGCTGAGAGTGCGAAGAGGCCTGCGGTGATGTCGCCGATGGAGGTGCCGACGCGGGTGGGTGGGCTGCCTTCGTGGCCGGTCAGGCTCATCACGCCGCCCATGCCTTGGACGACCATGTCGTAGGCGGGTTTTGTTTTGTAGGGGCCGGTGTGGCCGAAGCCGCTTATCGCGACGTAGATCAGTTTCGGAAAACGCGCGTGCAGTGACGGCCAATCGTATTTGAGTTTTTCCATCGTGCCGCCGCGGTAGTTTTCGACGAGCAGGTCGGCTTCGCCCAGCAGGCGCTCGAAGACTTCGCGGTCGTCCGGCGCTTTGAGGTCCAACGCGATCGAGTGTTTACCGCGGTTCAGCGACATGAAGTAAGCGGACTTGCCTTTGATGAAGGGGCCGATGTGGCGGGCGTCGTCGCCGGTCTTGGGCGTTTCGACCTTGATCACGGTCGCGCCGAGGTCGGCCAGCATCATCGTGCAGTAGGGACCGGCGAGTACGCGCGTGAGGTCGACGACCTTTAGGCCGCGATAGGGGCCGTCGATCATTTCGCCTTGTCGTCTTCGAGGCGTTTGGCGTCGATTTCGGCTTGCGCCTTTTTGCGTTCCGCTTCGCTGAGTTTGCGCAGGTGTTTGGGCGTGCCGTGTTTGATGCGGTTGTTGGCGGCCGTCTTTTCGGACTCGGCCTTGGCCTTGGCTTTGCGGGCGCGGTTCAGGTTTACGATGTTGGTCATGTCATTTTTCCCTTGGCCCACGGTAGTGCGCCAGGACGAAGACGCGCAGTGCGCTGGATAGATTTTGATCGCGGCCTTCGCGTTTGTCGACCTCGTCGATGATGCGGGCGAGCGGGCGGCCCTTTTCGGCGGCGATGTCGGCCAGCGCGGTCCAGAACTCCGCCTCCAGCGAGATCGACGTGCGATGGCCGGCGAGGGTGACGGAGCGTTTGAGTTTTTTGACCGTCATGGGAAGAAGAGCCGATCGGGCGGAAACTGCCCGCCGCCGTTGTTCGTTCGCGCAGCGTGTCTACCCGATGGCGGTCCGGACGTCATCTCGAGTCATCGCCGCGTCCTCCGCCTGCTTGACCTGCGGCGGGTTGGGGGCTTTGGTGCGGGTCTTGCGATGGTCGAAAAAGGGGAATGACGTGGCTTTGTCCGGAGGGTGTCATTGCGGCGCGGTTCGTTATCAGATTACGGGAACGCCGAAGGACGTCGCTTTGTGTCACTGCGTCGACTGCCGGCGCAATTCCGGCGCGCCGGTGATGGCGTGGATCGGGTGCGCCGAGGAGACCCTGTCGATGACCAAGGGGGTGCCGAAGGTGTTCAAGTCGTCGGGCGCGACGTTGCGCAGCTTTTGCGGCGATTGCGGCACGGGGCTGTTCTATCGGAATGCGGAGATCTTGCCGGGGATCGTCGAGGTTCAGCTGGCGACGCTCGACGATGCGGAGGTTCTGCCGCCGACGTCGCAGATTGAGGTGGCCGAGCGGCTTGGCTGGATGAAGCGCGCGCACGAGTTGCCCGAGATCCAGCGGTTTCCGGAGTAGGTCACGGGGCGGCGGGCTTGCCCTCGGCGAGGTCGATGCCGTCGAGGAACAGCTTCCGATAGTCGGGATT
>JAEUMM010000060.1 GCA_016792645.1 Alphaproteobacteria bacterium
ACGACGGCCGTCACCACGAACGACAGCGCTCGCAGAAGCATTCCGTTCTTCCCCCAGAACCAACGCCACTTAGCAGCCGCCAGTTTCGCCGGATTGGCGTGCCACAGACAAGGAGATTAAGATTGCTGCACCTGCGCTAGCGAACAACCGTTGCGCCGACGCCCGTATTGGCGGAAAACAGCGCAAAATACTCGCCCGAGAGGATGCCTCCATGAAGACCGAAGGCCGTAGGCAAAGCGAAAACGTCGAGGATCGGAGGGGCCAGGGCGGCCGGTTCCCAGGCGGCCGCGTAGGCGCGGGCGGCGGGGTAGGCCTCATCGTCGTGGTTATTTTGGCGCTCGTTTTCGGTGTCGACCCAAGCCAACTCATCAGCGGGATGGAGGGCGCCGGCGGTCCCGGCGTCGAGCAGCCGAGCGGCCCGTATCAGGAAACGCCGGAAGAAGCGCAACGCTCGGCGTTCGTGAAAGTCGTTCTCGCCGACACCGAAGATGTGTGGACGCAAATTTTCAAAGGCGCCGGCGAGACCTACCGCTTGCCGACGCTCGTCTTGTTCCGCGGCGCTGTTCAGTCCGCGTGCGGCAACGCGCAAAGCGCCATGGGTCCGTTCTATTGCCCGTCCGATCAGAAGGTCTATCTGGACCTCTCCTTCTACGACGACATGGCCGGCAAGCTCGGCGCCAAGGGCGACTTCGCCTTCGCCTACGTGGTGGCGCACGAAGTTGGCCACCATGTGCAAACGTTGCTCGGCACGTCGGCACAGGTTCAGCAACAACGCGCGCGCGTCGGTGAAGCCGAAGGAAACGAATTGTCCGTGCGCCAGGAACTGCAGGCCGATTGCTACGCCGGCGTCTGGGCGCACCACACGGAAAAGCAAAAGCAAGTGCTCGAAGCCGGTGACATCGAAGAAGCGATGAACGCCGCCGCCGCTGTCGGCGACGATCGCTTGCAGCAGCGCGGCCAAGGTTACGTGGTGCCAGAAAGCTTCACCCACGGAACATCCGCCCAGCGCGCCAAGTGGTTCAACGCCGGCCTCAAGTCCGGCGATCCGAACCAGTGCGATACGTTCGGCGCAGCGGGCCTCTAAAGCCCCCCGGCGAACTGTCACAATTTCGTGCAACCAGCGGGCGAGCACCCGCTATTGTTGCTGCTTTATTCAAATCTACGTACAAGTTGTAACCTTGCGTGGTGACCCCGTGAGGCACCATCTATCGCAGGTTCACCAATAAGCTTTCGAGGGGGCGTTCTCATGTGGTCTTGGTTCCTGGCGCGGTTGAAGGGCATCTTCAACTTGTTCGCCTCGATCATCATTTTCTTCGTGCTTCTCTTTGCAATCAGCGCCGTGATCGGCGCGTTCACGCAGACGAAGCTGCCGGGTGAACTCGTCCTGACCATGGACTTGCGCAAGGGCTTGCCGGACAAGCGCCCATCCAATCCCTTTGCCGATCAGCGCAGTGTAGGCTCGCTCATCGATGCCGTGACGGCGCTCGCGCAAGCCGAAAGCGACGACCGCGTGAAGGGCGCCTTCATCCGCGTCGGTGGCGGCGGCATGTCGTCCGCCGATGCGCAGGAACTTCGCGACGCCCTGAAAGCGTTCCGCGCCAAGGGCAAGTTCGTCGTCGCGCACGCGCAGGCGTTCTACTCGACCGGCATGGGCGACTACTTCCTTGCCACGGCGGCCGACGAAATTTGGCTTCAGCCGGTCAGCGAGATGAACACGGCCGGTGTGTCGTCGACCTCGGTGTTCCTGCGCAACCTCTTGGACAAGATTGAGGCGAAGCCCGAGTTCACGCAGCGTTATGAGTACAAGAACGCGGCGAACATGTTCATGGAAAAGGACTTCACGGCCGCACATCGTGAAGCAAGCACCCGCCTCATCGAATCCGTCTTCGAAACCGCGACCGCCGGCATCGCCGCCGACCGCAAGAAGACGCGCGAGGAAGTCGTCGCACTGATCGACGCCGCGCCGCACCTGACCCAGGAAGCGATCGACAAGAAGTTGATCGACAAGCAAGGCTATGATGACGAAGCCGAAGACGCCGCGCTGGCACGCGCCGGCGGCAAGGCCGAACTCATGACGCTGTCGAACTACTACAAGCAAGCCGGCAGCCCGTGGGAAGGCATCGGCCGTCCGACCATCGCCTTCGTCCACGGCGACGGTCAAATCAACGACGGCGAGTCCGAAGGCGGCGGTTTCGGCGGCGAAAGCTCGATGGGCGGCGACACGATCGCCAAAGCCATCCGTGAGGCGACCGACGACGACGAGGTGAAGGCGATCCTCTTCCGCGTCAACTCGCCCGGCGGCTCCGCGCTCGCCTCCGACCAAATCCTCGACGCCATTAAGAAGGCCCAAAAGGCCGGCAAGAAGGTCGTGGTCAGCATGGGCAACGTGGCCGCGTCGGGCGGCTACTACGTGTCGCTCTCGGCCGACCAGATCTACGCGCACGAAACGACGATCACCGGTTCGATCGGCGTGCTGTCGGGCAAGATCGTGACGGCGGGCTCGTGGGCGCTGCTCGGCATCGAC
>JAEUMM010000086.1 GCA_016792645.1 Alphaproteobacteria bacterium
GATGGCTTTGCCGTTGCCGATATAGGGGAATCGGCCGATTTTTAGTTCGCGGCCGGCGGCCTTGGCTTTGGCTTCGGTTAGGCCGACTGAGGCGACTTGCGGCCAGCAATACGTGCAGCCGGGGACTTTTGTGACGTCGAGCGGGTGCAGGCCTTTGATGCCGGCGATGCGTTCGACGCAGACGACGCCTTCGTGCATCGCTTTGTGCGCGAGCCATGGGGGGCCGGCGACGTCGCCGATGGCGTAGAGGCCGCCCACATTCGTCTCGGACCATTCGTTGATGACGATGTGGCCGCGGTCTGTTCTTACGCCGACGGCTTCGAGGCCGATGTTTTCGATGTTGCCCGTGATGCCGACGGCGAGGATTGCGCGGTCTGCGGTGATCGATTGCGACTTGCCGTCTTTGGTCTTGATAGAGGCGGTGACGTTGTCGGCGCCCTTCGTCAGCTTCTCGACGGTGGCGCCGGTCAGGATTTTCATGCCTTGGCGCGTGAAGGCCTTCAGCGCGAAGGCGGAGATTTCTTCGTCTTCGACGGGGAGCACGCGGTCCATGACTTCGACGACCGTCACCTCGCAGCCCAGCGTGCGGTAGAAGCTTGCGAACTCGATGCCGATGGCGCCCGAGCCGATGACGAGCAGCGACTTCGGCATGGCGGGCGGGATCATCGCCTCTTTGTAGGTCCAGATTAGTTTGCCGTCGGGCTCGAGGCCTGGCAGCGCGCGGGCGCGGGCGCCCGTCGCGATGATGATGTTCTTGGCGCTGTACTCCCCTGCCCCTTTGCCGGTGACGGCGATTTTGTTCTTCGCGGTCAGTTTGGCCTCGCCGTCGATGACGGTGATCTTGTGCTTCTTCATCAGGAATTTGACGCCGTTCGACAACTGGCTCGCGACCTTGCGGCTGCGGTCGACGATTTTGGCGAGGTCGAATTTGATGTTGTCGGCGCTGAAGCCGAATTCGTTCAGACGGTGCAGCAGGTGGAAGATCTCCGACGAGCGCAGCAGCGCCTTGGTCGGGATGCAGCCCCAGTTGAGGCAGATGCCGCCCAGATGTTCGCGCTCGACGATCGCGGTCTTGAGGCCGAGTTGGCCGGCGCGGATGGCGGCGACGTAACCGCCGGGGCCGGAGCCGATGATGATCAGATCGAACTGCGTGTCGGCCATTTTTCGTCTCTCCTGCGCGGTGGGAGTGGGTCGCCCATGGACCTGCCGGTGTCAACCAATGCGGCGGGCTACTCCCTTGTGGGTTAGCCGTAATTGTTCTTGCTTTGTTCGTTCCCTTGTGTAAGGTCCGCGCCACCCAAAGGGAGAGGGACACAGCATGATGATCGGATACGTCACCATTGGCACGACCGACGAAGCGAAGGCGCAGAAATTCTACGATGCGCTGTTCGGCGAAATGGGCTGCGAGCGGAAGTTCGCGGACGGCGGCTGGACGGGTTATGGCGCGCGCGGCCAGGACGGACACGACGTCTACATCGTCGCGAAGACCGCCAACGGCGAGCCCGCGCATGCCGGAAACGGGATCATGATCTCGTTCAAGGCGAAGACGAAGTCGGAAGTCGACGGCGCGTATAAGGCCGGTATGAACCACGGCGGCAAGGACGAGGGTGCGCCTGGCCCGCGGCCTGCGGATTCGAAGACGTTCTACGGCGCGTATTTGCGCGATCCGACCGGGAACAAGATCTGCGTTTATT
>JAEUMM010000149.1 GCA_016792645.1 Alphaproteobacteria bacterium
TCGTTGAGGTCTTTCGGTGTGGCCATGTGGAAGTTCCCCGTCCGTGCCAAGGCGTCGCTAGACTTAAGGCTTGGCCGAATAGTTCACCGGCACCCACGCGTAGCCCTTGCCATCTTTGCGCAGTCGGCCGATGCCGGGGAAGGCGATGTGAGGGGCGCCGATGAGCGTGCCCTGTTTGGCGAGGTCGGCGAGCGCTTTCTTGCGTTGGGCGGCGGCGGCTTTGGAGTCGACGTCGAAGACGGCGGTGACGGAGGGATTGGGCAGCTGTACCGCTTCGACGTGGACGAGGTCGCCCCAGAAGACGATCCGTTGCCCTTTGCTTTCGGCAACGTAGAAGGTGTGGCCCGGCGTGTGGCCGGGCATGGGGACAGCCTTTACGCCGGAGACGAGATCGGTGCCGCCTTCGAAGGGTTTGAACTTGCCCGCCTTGATGTAGGGGTTCAGCGAGGCGCGTGCGCCTTCGAAGAACGACTTCATCGCTTCGGGTGCGTTCTTTAGGTTTTCGTCCGACAGCCAGAAATCGGCGTCGTGTTTGTCGGCGCGGACCACGGCGTTCGGGAATGCCAGTTTGTCGCCGCTCATCAGGCCGCCGACGTGATCGGCGTGCAGGTGGGTGATGTAGATTTCGTCCACTTGCTCAGGGCTGTAGCCGGCGGCTTCCATGTTGAGCAAAAGCTTGCCCAGCGCCGGGCCGAACAGCGCACCCGATCCCGCGTCGACGAGCACGAGCTTTGCGCCGGTGTTGACGAGGAAGGCGTTGACCGACGATTCGGGCGGGGCCTTGAGGTAGACCTTCGCGAGCGCTTTTTCGACTTGCGCCGGCGTGGTGTTGGTCAGCCACTTATCGGTGTCGAACGGCAACGTGCCGTCGGAGAGCGCGGTGACCTCGAAGTCGCCGACCATCACGCGGTAGTAGCCGGGGTTTAGCTTTGTCTGGAGCGCCGGCGCAGTTGCGTTTGCTGCGGTTGGAACGGTGGTGCAGCCCGCGATGGCGGCGAGCATGAGGGCGAACGCGGACAAGCGCGCTAGATGGATGGCGGACACGAGGTCTCTCCTTGAACGAATTGAGTCAGAATGCGTTTGCGAATGTGTCGGTCACGGTGCGCCGTGCTGAAGCTGGCGGTCGTATTCGGCGGCGTCGAAGTGGCCGAGCGACTCGGCGACTAAGCCGCCGGCGGCAAATCGCCAGTCTTCGTATCCACTGACGCGGACGAACTTTCCCGTGCCGCCGGGACCTGTGTTCGTGCCGGCCAACGTCCAGTGAAAGTGGATGCGTTCAGCCTTGCGTTCCAGGCGGTCGAACGAAACGATCATATCAGGGAATGCGGTCATGAAGCTCTGCGCCACGTCCGCGATCGCCGTGCGGCCGACGGCGGGCGCGCCGTCGTTCACTTTGAGCGAGCCGTTGGCCGAGAAGAACGCGGCGACGCGCTCGGGCCGGTCGGTGCTCCATGCTTTCGCATAGCCTTGAGCGAACGATTGGATGTTTGACGGGATCATGAGGAGCCTCTCGTGCGCTGATGAGGTTCGCGAAACAACATACGGCCGGCGCAGAGGCCGGCCGTATGCGCGTCTGTCGATCGTGACGACGACTAGTGCTGCGTCGGGTCGCCCGGGGGCGGCGGCGGGGTGACCGGGGCTTCCGGTGCTGGGGGCGTGCCCTCGGCCGGCGCGGCGGCGGGATCAGCCGGCGCTGCTGCCGGGTCGGCCGGCGGTGCTGCCGGATCGGCGGGCGCTGCTGCCGGGTCGGTCGCCGCGGGATCGGCGGGCGCTGCCGCCGGGTCGGTTGCGGCTGCCGGATCTGTCGGCGCGGTGTCGGTCGCCATCGCGGGATCGGTGGCCGTGTCCGCGGGCTTCGGCCGGTTCATGTACCAATAGGCGCCGGCTCCTAAGACGACGACCGCGACGAGTAGAAAGAGACCTGTTCTGTTCATGCGTTCTCTCCAATTTTGTTTCTCGGGTCGCACGGCCGTGATGGCGGCGATGAGCCCCCTTTGCCCCGCGTGACCCGCGCGGCTTTCACCGGCGCTTCAGCGACGCACGACCAGCCTAATTGGGGACGCAGTGCAGCAACAAGCGTCCGGCCGCGTCGCCGACGTGGGCCTAGTGCCGCAGCCGGTTACGCCGACGGCGGTTGGCCGAGGCGTTTTTCGGCGGCGGCGATCATGGCTTTGAAGCGTGGGTCTTCGCGCACGGGGTTCAGATCGGGGTCGACCTTGGCGTGGTTCAGGAAATCGATCGTCGCGGTCGCGAGAAACGGCTCGATCAGTTCGAGCGCCACGTCCGGCTCCTTCAAATTGGAGGCGGCGGCGCAGGCGAAGTTGTAGCGCATGTTCATATTGCTGGGATCGACCAGAAGCGCACGGTGCATCCATTCCTTGGCGCGCTCCTTTTGGCCGAGCGCTGCGAGCGCGACGGAGCCCCATCCCATTGCCGCGCCGTTGCTTTGATCCTGCGCGACGGCCTTTTCGATGCGAGCGAGGGCCAGCTGGGCGGCGCGCGCAAGCGCTTCGGCATCGCCGAGCGCGCCGTAGCAGGTGATCTGCATGCCGGGTGAATGGAAGTCCGTCTCCATGAGGGCGCCGGCTTCCTCGTAGAGCTTGGCGGCCTCTTCGAAGCGTTCCTGCCGGAAGGCCATGTGGGCGGCGATGCGGTTGACCTCGTAGGATTTCGGATCGAGCGCCAGGGCGGCGGCGAGCTCGGGCGACGCCTCATCGCGGCGGCCGTCTTCGAACAGGATCATGGCTTTGACGGCGTGCGCCTCGGCCACCTTGTTGTCGATGGACAGCGCGCGCTCGGCCGAGGCCAAGCCGCCGTCGCCCGTTCCGCCGAAGAGCGAGCGTTGCCAATTCTGCGCCAGCGCCATCAGCGCCCAGGCGTGCGCGTAGCCCGGATCGATTTCGGCGGCGCGGGCGCACAGACGGATGATCGATTCCTCGCGCCTTGGATCGCCGTAGTTGCCGGTCACGTAGTATTGGCGCGCCATCAGATAGAGATTGTACGCGTCGACGCTGTCGGTGCCGCGCGTCTCGATCGCCTTTTTTTCCTGCGGCAGCAGTTTGAGTTTCAGCGCCTTGACGATGGCTTCGGAGATTTCGTCCTGCAGGGCGAAGATGTCGTTGAGGTCGCGGTCGTAGCGTTCGGCCCAGACGTGGCCGTTGGTGGCGCCGTCGATCAGCTGAGCCGTAATGCGCACGCGGCCGCCGGCTTTTCGGACGCTGCCTTCCAGCACGTGGCTGACGCGCAGTTCTCGCGCGACCTTCGGCAGGTCGACGTGTTTGCCTTTGTACATGAAGGCGCTGTTGCGCGAGACGACGGCAAGGGCGGAGACCTTGGAGAGATCGGTGATGATGTCTTCGCTGATGCCGTCGGAGAAATATTCCTGCTGCGGGTCGTCGCTCATGTTGGCGAACGGCAGGACGCAGACGGAGAGTTTACGGGGGCCTTCCATTTTCGGTGCTTCGCCTTCGCGGTGTTCGGCGGCGGCGCGCACGCCGTAGACGCGGACGGGCCGCGTGATGTTCTTGACGGTGTGTTCGCCGAGGTCGTCAAACGTGCACGGCGTTTTGCCTTCGACCTGGTCGCGTACGACTTGGCTGAGCGCCACGCCGCCGACGGGGGCCAGCGCCTGGATGCGGGCGGCGACGTTGACGCCTTCGCCGTAGATGTCGTCGCCCTCGACGATGACTTCGCCCAGATTGATGCCGATGCGGTAGCGGATGGGGCTGGCTGGCGTTGCCGCCTTCTCCGTCGCTTCTTGGATGGCGAGCGCGCATTTGACGGCGGCGATGACGCTGCCGAATTCGACGAGCGCGCCGTCGCCCATCAGCTTGAACTGGCGTCCGCCGTTGGCGGCGACGTGGGGGTCGAAGATTGCGGTGCGGTTGGCCTTCAGGCGCTGAAGCGTCCCCGCCTCGTCCAGCTCCATCAGTCCGCTATAGCCGGCCACGTCGGCGGACAGAATGGCTGTTAGCTTGCGCTGCATTTGCGGCGGGAGTCCCGGTGGCCTGTATCGGCGGGACTTTACTGGCCTGGTCGAGCCGCGTCAGCAAGGGAATATGGCGGTTGGCGGCGCTTCGCCCGCGATCAGCCTGTGGGTTGGGTCCAGGCGAAGCCCAACGCGGCGCCCATGCCGGTGCCCATCGCAAGGCCGAGGACGAGGTTGCCGGCGATGGCGCCGATGGCCGCGCCCGCCGCCGCGCCGAAGAAGGCGATGAGGCCCATGCTGACGTAGTGCTTCATGATGCTCGCCCGTTGTTGCTCAATCGTTAGGCGGGCGGCGGTGTGGCGATCAAATCAAGACTGCGTGTCGTGTGTGGCTTAGCTGGCTGGCGCGGCGCGGCTGGAGTGGAAGAAGGCGATGCGCCAACGGCCGGTCTCAAAGCGCAGCACTGCGGACTCGAGCCACGTCACCGGCGTGGTGGCCGACGCGTCGGTGACGGAGCCTCGATTGGTATACGTGATCCAAGCCCAGTCGCATTGCATGCGGACGTCCGGTTCGTTGACGGTCCAGACAAACGTCTTGCCCGCCTTGTGTGCGTTCCTGACGAGTGCGGCCAGCGCCGGGCCATCGAAGCGTTTGCCGGCGTCGAAGGAATAGAAGTCCGCGGTGACGATCGTCTTGAGGCGCGCCTCGTCGTCGGCGGACAGCGCCGCGTACATGTCGCGCATGGTCTCAGCGACGGCGTCACCTCTGTCGGACGCGCATTGCGTCTGTGGTTCGGCGGCGACGCTTACCCCCGTCCAAAGCGTCGTCGATACGAACGCGGCTAAAGCGAAACGCCGTGCGATCATCACTGTCTCCTATGCGCTTGCTTTGTCGAGGGCGCTGAGTTGGGCGGGGGTGAGCGTCAGTTTCAGCGCGCCTAACAGTTCGTCGAATTGTTCCAGGCTGGTCGCGGAGGCGATGGGGGCGGCGATGGACTTGCGCGTCATTAGCCAGGCCAGCGCGATTTGCGCGAGGGTCGCTTTCGTTTGGGCTGCGACTTCGTCCATGGCGGCCAGGATGCGTTGCCCGCGCTCGGTGACGTAGTTGCCCATGCGCATGCCGCGGATGCTTTTCTTGAAGTCGGCTTCGGAGCGGTATTTGCCGGTGAGGAATCCGGAGGCGAGGCCGTAGTAGGGAATGACGCCGATCTCTTCTTTCACGCACAGATCTTGCAGCGCGCCTTCGAAGCCTTCGCGGTCGGAGAGATTGTAGAGCGGCTGGAGCGTTTCGTAGCGCGGGAGGTTGTGTTTCTTGGCTGTGTCGAGTGCTTCTTGCAGACGCGCGGCGGTGAAGTTCGACGCGCCGAGTGCGCGCACCTTGCCGGCCTTGATCAGGCTTGCGAAGGCGTCGAGCGTTTCTTCTTGCGGCGTCGTGTCGTCGTCGCGGTGCGATTGGTAGAGATCGATCACGTCGACGCCGAGGCGCTTCAAGCTGTCGTCGCAGGCGGCGGCGATGTTGTCCTTCTTCAAGCCGTGACGCGTGCCCAGCATGCCGACTTTGGTCGCGATCAGAACCTTCGCGCGCGTCGCGGGGCCACGCGCCTTCAGCCATTCGCCGATGACGGTTTCCGACTCGCCGCCTTTGTGCCCCGGCGCCCACGCCGAATAGACGTCGGCGGTGTCGATTAAGGCGAGGCCCGTCTCGGCGAAGCGGTCGAGCACGCGGAACGAATTCTCACGATCGGACGTCCAGCCGAAGACGTTGCCGCCGAGGCAGAAGGGTGCGGCTTCGAGCTTGGATCGTCCCAGTCTGCGTTTTTGCATGATCGGTCTCCCAATGGCTTGGCGGGCCGGACGATAGCGCCGCGGGGGCGGGCGCGATAGGCTTCGCGCACACTGA